>NZ_JBGMEK010000001.1:0-248915 GCF_041447265.1 Microbulbifer epialgicus | reverse complement strand
TTGGTGACTGCACTAAAGGTCACTCCTTAAGGCTGTGGTCGCTACTATCAACCAAGGTCACTCCCTAAAGTAGGGTTGGTGCCCGTACTAAAGGTCACTCCTTAAGTAGGATTGGTGGCTGCACTAAAGGTCACTCCTTAAGTAGGGTTGGTGACTGCACTAAAGGTCACTCCTTAAGGCTGTGGTCGCTACTATCAACCAAGGTCACTCCCTAAAGTAGGGTTGGTGACTGCACTAAAGGTCACTCCTTAAGGCTGTGGTCGCTACTATCAACCAGGGTCATTCCCTAGGGTTGGTGTCTGCACTAAAAGTCACTCCTTAAGGCTGTGGTCGCTACTATCAACCAGGGTCACTCCCTAAGTAGGATTGGTGACTGCACTAAAGGTCACTCCTTAAGGCTGTGGTCGCTACTATCAACCAAGGTCACTCCCTAAAGTAGGGTTGGTGCCCGTACTAAAGGTCACTCCTTAAGTAGGATTGGTGGCTGCACTAAAGGTCACTCCTTAAGGCTGTGGTCGCTACTATCAACCAAGGTCACTCCCTAAAGTAGGGTTGGTGCCCGTACTAAAGGTCACTCCTTAAGTAGGATTGGTGGCTGCACTAAAGGTCACTCCTTAAGTAGGGTTGGTGGCTGTACTAAGAGTCGCTACCTAGGGCTGCGATCGTTACCGACAGTCACGGTCAAAATCGCTTCTTGCAGTTCAGACCAAATCAAAATACTCAGAAATCAAACGATCAACCTTGAGCCCTTGTAAGACGGGGATTGCAAATTCTATTACTGGTAATGTAAACAGTACTTACCAAGTTAAAAAGGTGACCATAGGTAAAGAAAAGAGAGTCCTGTTTAAGTGAGTGTTTTTGGCAAACCACCACCTCAGCGAGGTTCTTGGCCCGGTATAGCGGTAGAGTTCATGCCCCTCAAGTGACCAAACGTGCATCCAGGCAGCAGGAAGAGGGTGGTTTGGTTGTCAACCTTGAACGAGCCAAGAAAGCAGGTATCTATGGTGCCAATGTGGTAGGAGACAAGAGAGAGTGGTGACCATACGTGCCACTTGGTAGCGTGAAAGGGGGTAGAGTGACCAAAGGTCACTCCTTAACTTCGCTTCACCCTGAATCCTTTTATAGCGATTGTGGTTAGCACGGGTTCCATAGGGATTAGTACTAATCAAGGAAACTGAGTGACCATTGATCCATCTTAGATAGATTACTGGATAGAGTGATTACATTTTAGCTACAGTAGAGAAAAAGGGGTTAACAACAGCATTGTTAAAACGGGCTGCCCCACCACAGAGGTATTCCCAAAAAATCTCTGTAGCTATCCAGCGACGACCTAGCTCTTCGGCCGCTAAGGCTGTGGTAAGTGAGCCCCCAAATGGTTCTGCGACTAAAGCCCCCAGAGGTGTTAAAAACTCAATAAGAAATTTAGCTAACGCTAAAGGCATTGGTGCACCATGAACTGGCAAGTTCAATTCGCGAGCCCTAGCTTTATATTGTCTCTGACTGTGGCATGTATTAGGTATCGTGATTACATTTTTAGGGATTCTTCCTGGAGTAGCATTGGAATAATTGCCTGGTCTGATTCTGTGGGCTCCATCTGAATAGTCGGCTGAACGCTTTTCGCCACCACTTTGAATTAGCTTGAGGTGCTTTTCAGTGTGGGGGATCAGTACACGATTATTGTTAGATAAAACTTTCAGAGGGTCATTTGAAAACCATAAAATAGGTTCATAGCCGTAGTTAAGTTGAAACCTATGTTCATGTTTACTACACCATTGGACAGGCCCAGGTGGTTTATTGGGGCAATTCCATATTAGACGATCCATCAAACTAAGGCCTAGTCGCTCAGAAAGAGCAATCGTCAACTTCTCAAGATAAAGCGATCGAGCAGGAGATCGGTGTTCGAAAATATCATTAGACAAATTAATTGTAACTGAGCCACCTGGTTTCAACTGTTTAATCATAGGCTCAAGGCTGGAACAAATAAAATCAATATATTGATCGACGTTGACATTACCGTAAGCTCTTGATTGCTTTAATGGATAAGGAGGGCTTGTCAAAACCAAAGAAATTTTTTCATTAAGATTTTTAAATGCGTTTGTACAGTTACCCCAGATTGCAACTCCTAAGTCAGTAGAGAAAGCCACGATTGAGTACTTCGCAGAGACCTTTGTTAGCTGCTTTTTGCCATTCCGTGTAAGCTTCCAAACACCCCTATCACCTGTCTTTTCAATCCAACCCGAAGACTTCATGGTTTGCTGGTGCCAACGAATAGCCCTTTTCAACTTACTTCGAGGTGCACCACTTTTACCAATAGGAGAGCGTGTGTTGAGCTCCCCTTCAGTAATCCCTGCTCGGGCTGCAACTCGGGCATAAAGTGTTTCGTTATCGAGAGGTGAAGATGTTTCACTATAAACATTCTTAACATGATCAAACAATGATAATTGCACGAAAGTCTCCTAAGCAGCTTCGCGAACTAAATCAAAAACACCTCTCTCAACACGGCGAAAATATCGGCTGTCTTGAAGTATCTGGCGAATTTTGCTGTGGGGGTGGTTATTATTGGTTTGGGCGATATACGGCTCAGCTTGCATATAGATTTCAGCGAGAGCCATAGGACCTCCATTTGACATTAAAATTCGTTTCACGGCTGACTTCCATGTGATTGATTTGGTCAGCTCAATTCGCTTCTGAATCGAATATGCGAGAGCGAAACCAAATAATTCATTAGCCTTTTGAAATACGAGAAGCTTCTCATGGGCAATTCGAACAAAATGGCTTCCCCTATATGTCTTACGATCACTGACACAGTTATGCTGTACTTTGATAATTTCGTCGACAAGCTTACCTGGACATAGACGTTCAAGCATTGAGCTGAGGTTATAGTACTCACCTTGATGACGCCAGTTACCAATTAGGATGCCATAGGTTCCTTTAGTTCGGAGAGCATCGTAAATATTCGAAATGGCTAGCTGGCATCCGCTAAGAAAATCTTGGAGTGAAGATGCATGTGAGAGGTCAAAGGGATGTGGCTTGTTGCCCCACATGGCATTCTTACCACTGTATGGGATCATACGCCAATATGGGCTGTGCCAAAAAATAGTACTAGCGCGTTCACCAAGTGTTAGATACAAATCATCCGTGCAAAGATTGAAACCTTTAGAGAGATCGAGTCCGATATATCTGACTCCAAGCTCATTCGCAACATCACGAGATGTACCACCGCCTTCACTCGGATCGACAAACAACCCATCTTGATATCCATAGGTCTCTAAAAAGTCCTTAATCACATATCCGCTACAGTTCCCTCGATATCGTGAATCTCCATAATTACCCCGATTAGGATAAGAAATAACGCTCGATTTAAACACTTGATTCTCCCCTTATAGGTAATGCGATTTACCGCAGTGGTTAGCTCAAAATTGAACGTACCTTAGCTATAAATTGGGCACAAATCAGGTAGAAGCTAAACGTGCAAAATAAACGCACGATGGCGGTGGGCCGGACTTGATCCATCTATTAGTACTATTTAGTGCCATCATAAATGCAGTGTAAATACTGCAAACTTAATTTATTAGAAGAAAAAACTGGAGAAGATTCAAAGTACCACGCTAAATATGTACCTCTGGACAAATAAGCAGAAGCAATAATCAATGCAATCATATAGCAGTCAAAAAAGAGACGAAATTTTCTTCCAGTTCGCAGGAAGAAATGCTGCAACTGCCAATCTGTATACATTGGAGACAGCCAGACATCGATTAGCTACAGGGCAAACATCTGAAGAAGTTAGAAAGCAGACAGGATGGTTTCGTGGGGTAGATAAGAAGTGGCGCTTTGAAATAGAAGATAATGAAGCAAAACTTAGTGAGAAAGTGGCTGGAATCATAGAAAAAGCAAGCGATAATGAACTCACACTTTCCGAAGCCATATCACATGAAAAATTATTTGCTGCATATCCGCAACTACGAAATATTCCAATAGTTTTCAAAGCCAAGGAAAAAAATATAAATGTAGAAGGAGTTGCAGAGATAAGTGATGAGGGCGATGTAAAAATCCATATCAATTCACCACCAAATTCTAATAGTAAAAGTATAATCAGTATCATATTACATGAAATTCAACATGTAATTCAGTCATATGAAAACTTTGCGAGAGGCGGGAACAGGGAAGAATTTGAATACCGACTCGAATCTATTAGTGATGAAATAAATAGCGTAAATGCAGCCAGCATGGCGCAAAATAGGATCAATTTTTTAGAGGAAGAACCTGAAGTAGCGTACGCATATGTTTCACAAACACAAAAAGTGCAATTTGAAAAAATCAGACATTTTGCCAAAACGTATAATTATAATGAACTAAGCGAAAAATATGATCAATTATTAAAAGAAAAGAAAAAACTAGATCCTTATAGAGCATATCGACGGTTGGCTGGAGAGGTAGAAGCAAGGAATGTAGAAAGAAGAGCTAGTTTTACCAATGAACAAATTGAAAAAATCCCACCTCAAGAGACTGAAGATACTGATAGTGATCAAATCATAGTTCGGTTTCATGGTCGTGAAATGAAAGGAATTAAAAACCTCCAAAACCTAAAAAATGAAATGCAGCCAAAAGCAGCTGCGATCTTTAAAGGTGAAAAATTCGCGAAGATAATTCTTACTGATAATTCTGATGTAACATCATTAATTCACGAGGGTGCGCATGTATATTTGGAAGTATTTGATGACATTGTCCACCAGGTAAATACTCCAGCCTCAGTGAAGGATGATTTTAAAATAATACTTAACTGGTTTGAGCTTAATGAAACCGAATGGCGTTCGATGACTACAAACCAAAAACGTAAATATCATGAGAAATTTGCAGAGAGTTTCGAGCAATACATATCAGAAGGTGTATCACCAACGGTTGCATTAAAAAAAGAATTCAATCATTTCAAGGACTGGATGGGAAAGATATACACCTCTGTTAAGAAAGGCATGCCAAACTCAGCCTTGAATAATGAGATGAGGGGAGTCTTTAACAGAATGTTATCTCTTGAAGATAAAAGTTTAGTCCCTATAACAAAAAAACTTCACAAAAAGGTTAATGACAACCTCAGAAATATAGGCATTAGTGAAGTGGAATCAAAAAACCAAGCAGCTATATTCAGTACTGTCATGGCTTCATTCTATGCCCGGTCCAATCTATCAATGACAGATTTCTTGAGGCGATACGACTTTGTTATTGCAAAAACAGATAATTCGATCATAAAAAATGAAGGTATACAGGTGAGTAAAGAAGCTCGTCAAGGGAGAGCTTATGAGCAAGGGTTTGATACATCTGTGATTTGGTATCATGGTGGTTTTTCTGCATTTAAAAAATTTGATATTAGCAAAAGTGGTAGTGGAAGCTTCCACTTTAGCCAAAAAGAAGAATTCGCTTATGATTATGCTGCATCAAAGTCAATGGCAGGTAAGATGGATGCAGATATAGTGGTGCGTGGATTCTATTTGAGAGGAAAGTTATTTGATTTTAATAATGATGATCATGTTAGAAGGCTAAGAAAAATATTGCCGGAAACATTGAATATCAAGAAGCGTTATGGTTTGGCTGCATGGTCAAATGAAATTGCATACTCTAAGAGCGAGTTGTTAGAGAACATACAAGGAATTCAAGTACCTTATACAGGCATAGACGAAGAGCAAAAATTAAATATTAGAAATGGCGGCAAGGAATTTAGTAGAGAAGGGACAAAATGTATTGTTGTTAAATATGAAAGAGAAAAAGATTTAATTCATTACATTCCGAAATGGAAAATGGATAATATCAACAACATTGAAGCAAAAATTAAAAATGCTATAAGGATATACGGTAAAGAGTATCATGAATTAATAGAGTATGAAAAAGAGTTAGTAGCTGAGAAAAATAAGCTGGTGCCATATCAAGTTAAGCTTGATCCAGAAAAAACACTAGGACATGATAATTGGGAAATTCTAGAGTCTCCTGAACTCAAGCCATACTTTAAAAAGTTAGGGTTTAATGGAACCCTAATGAAAGAGCGAAACCAAATTAATGCAGCAATATATGACGCATCCAATATCCGAGAAGTAAATACAGATTTTAATTCCAACCATATAGTTGGAGATAATATATATACACAATTTAATTTGGAGCAAGAACAATTTTTTGAGGAAGATATAAGGAAAAAAATATGGGGAACATTCTTTGAAACAAAAGCAGATCTTAACAAATGGTATGAAGAACTATATGTGAGCAATAAGCATAGTGTCATGGTCGATGGCGTTAAACTTCAAACAATTAATAGCTCAGATATTCGTGAAAAAAATATAAATTACATTAATTTTACAGCTGCGCAGTTATTAAGAGATGTTGGATACGATAGAGCAATAGAAAGAATAAATAAAGAGATATCAAAAATATCACAAACAAATATTAGTCCTGGTCTTTCAATAAGCTTGGATCATGATGTAAAAGTATACCGATCTATATTAAAGCGGATAACTCAATGGAAAGATAAAACCGTAACGTTAGGCGAACAGATACCAGACTACACCGGCTTAAAGCCACCAGAACACAGATTTCTATTGTGGGACAAGCCATTGGTGCAACAAATGGAACCAATAACCACAATCATAAAAAGTGAATTAGGGAATATTGATGATACAACTACAGTTAATAACCTCTATGAGAATATAGCAAATGGCATCAGAGAGAGTGAAAATTTTTACCGTCACAGAGCAGGAAAAATTCTCACCGACCAAGGGTATAATATTGATGAATTGTCAGTACGGGAATTAACGTCAAAATATCTGCATGAAATAGGAATACTTGGGATTAAATTTGAAAATAAAAAAAATATTTCAAACTCAGAAGCTGAATACCTGCTTTTTGAGGATGAAAGATTGCCAGGTTCTATTAGATATAAAAGGAAAAAAAAACCAAGTTCAACATACTCTGCATTGGAAAGCATTATTTCAGCTAAGTTACCTAACCGAGGAACCCCAGATTTATATATCGCCTCATTGCAGGCTTATCAAAGAAAAGGTCTGATTAAGAAAGAAGAGGTTGAGTGGTATGGCTTAGAAAGTCTTCTTGAAGAATATAGAGATAATTCTCCAAAACTAAAAATAGAAAAAGAAGAGTTAATTAATTTTATAAGAAGCAATCAAGTAGAGATTATAGAGCTACTAAATGGTGAACGCCCTGATAATTCTGAAGGAGAATACAGGTACGCAGTAGTCGACCAGTTGATTGAAGTTCTGAGTGATGCGAGAAAATATTCGTTCGGTGCAGCAAATGCTATTCAACAGTGGCATGATAACCCCGATTCTCCGCGAGAATCTGAAGCAGAAGAAGTAATCAATAAATTGCTTTCTGACATCGAAGATGACCACAACGAGCCACTTAATATTTCGTCTATTAAAAAAGATATAGGGGATAAGATTTCTCAGAAACAAACAAAATATTCTGAATATAGAACGTATAGTGGTGGTAAGAACTATAGAGAGCTACTATTAACTCTTCCCAGGCTTATAAAGCCCATTACAAAAGAGGAAGCTGCAAACTATTCAAGGATTGTCTCTGAATTGATTACTAGAAAAAATCAGGTGCTTAAAATTAGAGATGACCTAAAAAAATATGTAAATGGAAATGTGGCTAACATTCCAGTACGTGAATCTGAATTATCGTGGTCCTTTGAAATAAGTAATGACCATGCCTATTGGTTGGGAGTTACTCAGCCGCCTATTCATGTCGGAAAAGGTGTAGCTGCTACTCAAACTGCAGCACAGAAGTACTTTCATCGATATGTTTGTGAAAATCAATTTGATGAAACAATGTCCAATGAAATCAAATTGATAAATGAATATATATCTGAAGGTAAAAATAGAATATCCGGCTCGGTAGGTGAATATCAGAGCATACATTGGAAAGATCATACTAATGTTCTAGCACATTTACGATTTGATGAACAAGTATCCGTAAATGGTAGAAAGACATTGCTTATTCATGAAATACAATCAGATTGGCACCAATCAGGCAGACAGACAGGTTATCAAATACCAGAACCGAAGGAGTTAAATTCAAACTATCAGCGAGAATTTGAAAAACAATATAAGCATGCTCTCGATACTATTAACAATGAACAAATGCCACAGCTGACTGGGCACATAGTAAAAACTGAAAGTAATACTAGTTCGAAATATAAATTGGGCCATTATGATGCAATTTTTCAAGGAGTTAATGTTGGATCTTTTGAAAGTGAAGAAGCAGCAAATCATGAAATAGCAAAACTATGGGCAAGAAATCATCCAAAAGTAAAATATATAAGTGAAGAGATAAAATCCAAAGAAGAATCTGTTCCTAATGCTCCTTTTAAGAAAACATGGTTCCTTTTGGCCATAAAGCATATGCTGAAATATGCAGTAGATCATGGTTATGAACAGCTAGCTTGGGCCCCAGGGCATAAAGTTGCAGAGATGTTTGATCTAAGTAAAAGATTTTCAGAAATTAAATACGATCCAGATGAAGAGTCACTAAAGGTATGGGACCATAACGATTCTTTGATATTTGATGAATTTGATATTAAAGAAGAAAATCTAGAGCAGTATATTGGGAAAGAGTTAACTAATAAGATAATTTTGCAAGTGGATGATCTCCGCCTAAGACGTGAGCAATTTATCATTGAAAATGATGAAGATGAGAGAGGTTATATAGTTTATGATGTAAATGGAGAAATTATGCGTGACTCTGGCGGGAGTATTCTCACTTTTTCATCTAATGAAGATGCCAAAAACTTTGTTAAGAATATAACTCTTAGAGATTTAACACCTTCATTAAAAGATCTTGATGTGAAAGTCGGAGGAGATGCTATGGTAAAATTTTATGACCATATCGTTCCGAACGTAATTAGTCGATATATTAAAGGAATGGATGGGACATTAAATAAATTTTCAAATGAAGAGTTTGGAGAAGCACATGTTATTCCTATTACAGGCAGGTTGAAAAATAGAATTGCCCAAGGCCAGCCACTCTTTAGAAGGGCACCTGACATCACAAATGGATTGTCCGCTGATGAGGTGAAATCGGCTTTGCTACCTATAGCCTCAGATGTAGGAATCCCCGTCACAGTTGTGAATAGAGCCGAGGAGCTACCTAGACGAATACTCAACACAATGGCAAAGGATAGAGCTCTTAATGATACTACAGGAGTTTTTGATAAATTAACCGGAAAAACTTACGTTATAGCTAGGAACATAAGCAGTCCAAAAGAGGCAATAATGACTTATCTGCATGAGAATGGTCATGCAGCATTTAGAGCCGCCACAGGAATGAATTATGCGAAAGTGCTAGATAGTATATATCTTAAATTACCTCCAGGCACAATTGAGAACATTTACAATAAAAATAAATCACAGCTATTTAATCTTACACCAGAAGAACGTCGCAGAGTTATTGCGGATGAATGGGTAGCGAATATAGCTGAAACCAATCCAAATAATACGTTTATACAAACTGTAGTATCAACCATAAGAAGTTGGTTGAGAGAAATAAAACCAGATCTTGCTTTCACTAAGGAAGACATTGTTGAGTTATTGAAGAAAGGAAGAAAATCATTAAAGACTACTGTAGATATCGTAGAAAAAGGGTTACTTAGAGATTCTCCTATTCTAGAGCAGTCCCTGCTTAGGACCATATCTACCAGGTCAGATGCATTTAAATATGGAAAAAATATTGATGGAAGTACGATAGAAAATGCCCTTAAAGATGTTTTTAAGGGTGGAGTAGAGGTTGAAGTATCTGAAAGTAATTTGTATCACGAAGATCCAAATGCCGAAGCTATTTTTACCGTAAACTTGTCTATGGGAATGAATAAGGCCGATGTTACTTTGTTTAGTTTGGGAAAAAATAAATGTTTTGAACAAATATTTTCCTCGACAGGTAGCGGGCTTGGTGCTCCTCTATATCAAGCTCTTTTTGCTTGGGCACATGATAATGAAAGTATACTAACGCTCGATCCAGAAGGAATAACTGATATAAATTTACTGCGGAGAACTGAAGCGGCGATTAGCTCCGCATTAAGATTTGATACAACTAGGCATATAGAAATGTATCCAGAATCATATATTGGGCTCCTTCCTGATAGTGATTATGAAGCAATAACGGAGTATCGAAAAAATATAACAGATCTTCGTTTTGATGATGATCTAGTTGAGAAATCTCAGGAAGAGCTGGACCAATTGATTTCTCCTCCCAAAGAAAGCTACCGAAAGCTGAGAGACATTTTTGAGAAAATGTGGTCTGATAAAGATTGTAATGATAAAAAAGATATTACGGCTAAAAATCTTGAAGGTATGATAGCTGCTTCACGCGCCCTAGTTTTCCGTAGAGTTCCGGAATTAACAAATTATACCTTAGATAGGGATAAATGCCTGATTGACACTCGTACTGGCCACAAAGTAGATAAATCACAACTACCAACGAATCCTAAACAAGGGGTTGGAGTAACCACAGCTCTACGTGCTATTGTTTCTGGGATCTGTTTGGATTTAAGTAATCTAGGAGGGGGCTATGACAACCAAATCGATACGTACGAGAGAGAGCTACTCTATCGTAAAAGCCAAAGTGATTTATCGACCGACACCAAGAGATGGCGAGAGCAGGCAAATAAGGAGGCCAAAGACGAGCCATCTTCTTCAGCAAGAAGACGATTTGGAATATGAAAGTGAAAAAGTAAGTAAATAAATCTGAGACTAATACTTAAGTTGGGTTAAACCTGTCACGAGTCAGCTTTTGATGACAGTAATAAGGTTGGCTCAACATTTTTATCTTGAAAATAAATTCAAGGGATTTGTTACGGAGCTAACGTCACTTCAAAGGTGGAATTTTATTTGTTAGTTTTACGGTGTACGCCAAACCTGGCTGCATACCATTTCGATAATGGCTATTAACCCATACTTCAAACTGATCCTCACTAATGTTCCTTACAGAGTTTAATGAAACTCTTTTTGCACTAGACAGCTGTTGTTGGAATATATTAGTAGCAAGGCACTTATTCCCATGAGATAGAATTTCAAAGTCTTCATGGTCTGCATATATTGAAATTACATACCATGTATTTATAGGTGAATTACTAATAGTCATGTCATCAGTCACGATTTCAATTTCCAGGGCGTATTATATCCATAAGTTTCTACCTCAATACTCTTAACAATTCAGCTTACCTTACCTTCCATTCTAAATAAAAAGCTCAAGGAAGTCTCGAAATAATAAACAATAGCAATACTCCACCAAAGCAAGCAACTGATACTCCTTTTCCTGAGTTGCCTTGACTAAAAGAGGAGAAAATGCCTGCCAGGCTTATGTGAGTAATGAGGACAAGAGCAAGGCCGATCAGGATTGCGCCAAAAATGCTAAGAGAATCGGTAGAAAAATAGGGAAGGTTGTCCATTAAACCTAGCACCAACAAAACTAACGGGAAGGCAAAATATAATACCATCAAAAACTTATATTCCAGAGGATTGTTCGACTTAAAGAGTGTCATCCAAGACTTTAATGCTCCCATACCTGATGCTCCTTTGACTTTGGCGTGCCAAGTATATTCATATACATTGATTTGAAATTAAGGTTGTAAATCAATGGTATCCGATCAATTAGCGGACTGTAAAACACTCTTAGAGCGCCTCTTTGCTATGAATATGTAGCAAACCGTGTGATTTTTTTTAAAAAGTGAAGATTTTGCGTTAGTTTCTGTGCCTGGTTGAATACACTTGGACTACGGATTTACGAAACGGGAGTACAAGTGTGGCTGAATTTTCGTCTGATACAATTTTGACCGATATCTGCGCCGGGCGCACCGAATTAGAACAGCTAGGAAGGCACTTTAATAAGGAGGCGGCTCAACGATCAGATACGACAGATATGGAAAGCGTAGCAAAGTTAAATGCAACCGTAGATGCAATCTTCGAGCTTGAAGACATATCGCTTTCTGATAGTGAAAAGAAGTTAGTTAAACAGTTAGACCAACTTAACTGGACTGACGAGCAGGTAGTGCTGTTTCTTCAAGCTATGGGGCGGGTATAAATATGGCATTGGAGACATTTGAAAAATTAATTCTACACCGGAACTTCCGTTCAGCCTTGGGCGATAATCTAACTAGTACCTTTAATTCAGATCACCTGCAACATATTCACCAGAAACTGTGTAATGGTTTAGATCACCTAGAAGATAAGTTGAAATCAGGTGAGCTCCGAGTAGATATGGGTGCGTTAAGACTTTTGGGCGCAGAGCTAAACAAGATAGCTCCAAATATGATGGCTTCAAATGATAAACAATTTGTAGCAGAGAGAACAGCTTATGTGATGAGTAGGGTTGAATCTATACGCCCTTTCCATAGTCTCAATTCAATGGTTGCAAAGCTTTTTAGTCACAATTTGGCGCAGACCGCTGGGTTTAATATCGACTGGCCGAGCATGGATAAAGACGGTTTGTCATCAGCAGTTAAATCTGCCAAAAATGGTGATAAACAATTGCTGACACGGTACATTGAAGCTCATTTGAAACCTATGATTGAAACTCGAGCGAAAGCTGGGGTAGTGAATCAGATAGGAGATGATTTTTCACAACGGGTGGCTGAATTTAAAGCACAGCGCGCGCCTGAATCAGAGGTTAAAAGCCGGGGACTCAAAGTAAGAGTTTAACTCCTCAGAAGTATTCTTTAAGCAAGCCCATAAAACAAATCAACTACTGCAAACTAGAAAAGATCTGATAGATCTGGAGTTATCCATACAGCACTGTCATCATGTTGCAATACGTGAGATACAACCAGGTGACTAAAAGGCATTCATCAATGACAACTGAAGCGATCAATCTTAGCGAAGTCTTAAAGCGAATTGACGATAGAATTGGAAATGATAATCTTGAGGTTCCCGGTATAGCTAATGAGAACTTAATCACTATTATTAATAGTGAATTTTTTGATAAGTTTTTAAATCGTAAAATTTATAGTTGGGTTATTCGTACATATCTTGCTAACGCAAAGATACAAGAACGTATTACGGACGAACAATTTGAAATATACCTTTCGCAAATCAAGACAAGACAAGGTATGGAACAGTTAGCCGTGTCAATTTTGCTGTCATCAGTTTCTGCACAGGGAGGTCTACAGCAACTAAAGGCAATTCCAGTAGCTAAGTCTGGTTCTGTCAAGAAAGAAGTCTCGGTAATGAAGTATGTTGGTTTAGATACAGAAGAATCTTCTGAATGCCATCTTTCAATTTTACCACATTAACCTTCAATTTAAGTCCAAGATTCAGTCTAACTAAAGCCCTAGTAGACTGAATCAACTTCCCTAACGGTATCAACAATAGATATAACTGCATTAAAAAAAACTGGAATTACTATTAATTCCTTCTCCGAATTCTTCATAGCTTTATATACATTGGGGTCGTTTAATATTTCATTTGAATCTCCAATTATTTTATTTATATCTTTCATCCAACTAATTTTTTTTTCATAAATATATATCGGTGAATGTTTTAGTTTCGAGGTAAGAGAAAAATATTCTGATATTGAACCTGAGAAAAATAACAGCAAAGTGAAAAGTATCAGCATTGGCAATACCCAAGTAACACTTGAATAATTATGGATTATTTCGTTTAGTGAGAAAATCATTAAACCTAATGACACGGTTACTATATAATTTCTTATAGCATTATATTTTCGAATCACAGCTAACAGTTCTGTGCGATTAGCATCCAGCCATTTCCGGAATTCAAGGAACAATTCAAGATTGAATTCTATATGACCCATAAGCTCACCAAAGGTTTATTAATTTATAAGCTACCCGCCTAAAAATTAATTGTGCATGAAGTATGGGCAATATGCTACTAGAAAGCACTAATGTGCTGTATATATGCATGATAGGGGGAGTTGTTGAGTTTTAAATACAGAAATTATTGTATTTTATATTCATTCAATATGCCGTTCACATGCAGAAAGAGAATAGAAATAACCTTTCGGTAAAAATGGTAATTATTTTTTATAGATGCAGTATATATGCATGAAGAAAGCTAAAACATGCGGGTGTATTGCGCGAAAGAAAAAAAACATATGAAAAAGGAAAAAAACTCTTTCAAAGAAGTAAATAAAGTTGTATTCACAATTCTCGCAAGGTAGCGAACGACAAATTGTGATAATGCTTCGGGGGCATTAAACATGAGATCAGCTTTAAATATAAAACAACAGGTTCATGAGGGTGCGGAGGTTTATGCGATTATTGAAGGAATACCTATCGCACTGCCAAGCAAAGCTAAATATATCTGCCAGGATAGACGCGGATGCTGGTTCTTTTGCACAAGGCGTCCACGAATAAAAGATGGAGATTGGACACCAAACAAAGTACCAATCCAAATGATTAATGAGAGTGGTAGATTGATAGCAAAAGTACTGATCACCAGCCCCAATATCAATTGGACAAAAACCTTACAAACTACAATTAAGCGTGCTCAGTTACCAATGCAACATTGATAGGTTATATCTTTTGAAAGATGCCTGTCTCAATTTCGTCAAGGCGGTGGATGTACCATTTATCTACCGCTACTCTATTTTTAACAAACCAATCAGTAAAGTTGACGATAATTTTTGGAACGATATCTTCCCATTGTGCCCTTGATATCTGAAGTGCCACTCTATCGAATATGGTTTTTTCTTGCAGCAGTATTTCTAATTCCTCCATATCACCAGGACATTCTCCATGCTTCCCTAGTTCCATAAGCATCTTCATCCATGGGTTATCTTTAATCCTCCGCATTTTTTTTTCAGAGGAAATAAATATATTTTTTAGGCTTGTATTGGTCGGGAAATTCTTTGCGACTAATGAGTTGTGTAGAAATATTGGTATATGCGTCAAAAGTAGTTTACGCAAATCTTCTTCTTGCATAACGACCATTTCATTTACGAAGGGAGGTAACAAAATGTTATTCCCCACCTTATCTAATGCTGGAATCTCCGGTACGCTAGCTAAACCTGTGCGAATAATTACATTATGAATGTATGGAACTCGTCTAGAAAGCGAAAATAAGTGCATGATGCTATCCAATATTATCAGGTTGTTAGCAATACATTAGCCTTTGCGTTGATATGTATCTATAACAAAATCAAGAAAAGTGAGATTAGTGGATGCAAGGAAGATAGGAAGTATAAGAAAATCGATACTGAAGCAAAGGAGTTGATCGACTCCTTCATGTAATGTAAGAACATTAATCGATGGTTACTACACGTAAATTCGAGGGTGATATGATAATAAATTGTAAGAGATATACCTTATTAATTTCTCTAATAGCAGCCTTAACCGGCTGTAAAAAAGTAACCACAAGTGTTAGCCAGTATCCAATGATTTCCTCTGAACTAGGAAGTGGTCCCTGGCAAGTAACAACATATGAAGGAAAGAAAATTCTACATGAAACAATTGCACTAGACGGCCGTTCGGTGGCTGTTAGGTCCGAATCCGTCTATATCAATAATGAAAGTAAATTTGTCTATCGTGATGGAGCACCGATTACCACCTATGATGGTAAATACATTTACTGGAATGTTGACGGATTGTTAATTAATCGACACCTACAGGTTATTCCGGAGGATCAAGTCTTTATTGTTGATGGTAAACCTATGCAACGTAATACAGCTATACTCCTACGCGATTATCACAAGTAGTCATCAGAATCTATACCGGTTGACATTTATAAAGTTTTATGGCCCCCCAAAAAGTACGAGCTGCTAGTATCAATGACCCTACAAAAATAAATAGGTACCCAATATTTATATACGCGGTTAGAATGCCAACCACCAAGAACGCCAGCGTCCACCAAAATGTGTGGCGCTGCCACCTAAAATGACTTTCCCCAAGTGTTTTATTAATCTTATTCTTCATCAAATAATTCAAGACAATTGACAGCAAAAGTGAAACTCCTACTACAATGCCAAAACCCTGAAGTGCGTATCCAATAAGTCCCCAGGTTCTTGCTCGAATGTCCGCCTTGTTCATGCTATTAAGTGGGTCCATAGTCATCTCCATAGCTAATGGGTTAATTTACATATATTAGTGTGAGCCGCTGATAGAGCGCTATCGTAGCTACATTATGTCTAACGTTGAAACTGGAAAGCCAACAAAAAAGTAAAAAATCAGAAGATCAGCCAGGTCGGACTTCGGGTTCTCATCTACTACAATAAATTACTTAGGGATGATGTGCCCTAGAACATGGTACTTTCTTAAAATCACATCAATATCGACATACATAGAGACATCAAGATGTTTTTATCAAAGTAATTTTAGGTAACCAAACGATACCGAAAACCGCATCAAGAGATATAACTAAAGTATTAAATTCCAGTTAAGTGCCGAAAAACGCAATTAAAGGTTGCCAATGTAATTACTTTTATGGATTACTAGCAATAAATAATTTGACAATAATTCAGGACACTTTATGGCTAATACAGAATTTGCAGTAAAAAGGGTTTTCAATTATATGAGCTACCTATGGCAGGAGCATGAGACTCTTTCGGAAGAGCGTCGTAAACTAGAGAGCTCAGCAGAACATTTAAAAATACAGCTTCGCAAACTTGAGAGAAATTTGGTTAAGATAATTTTTAAAAAGTCAGTTCGCTCTATGATTTCTTGTTTGAGGGAACGACTTGCCATTATAAAAAGGAGTTTATCTAACATTGTTCAACGAAGCTTAGAAATTACGAAAGCAACAAACAGCTGGGCACATATTTTGGCGCCCTAAATGAATTTTTATTTTAGTGACTACTGCCGAAAATATACCCTTGGGCTATAAATGTATTGACGATATTTTAAGTGAGTGATAAGTATGTGCTTAGCTGGGTTAAAGGACATGAGATAATATGGGCACTAATTTTTGGGAAATTTCTAGATGCTACTAAGGCCGGATTATGGAAGAGCAAGATTTATTTATTGACGAACCTGTAATACATAAATTACGAATTGGCGAGCGTTGCCAGCACAATAAATTCCTCCTTGATGAATCTCTAGAAAGTGTTATTTGTGGAATATGTGATACTCCATTAGATCCAATGTGGGTTATTCAGCAATTTGCTAATGCAGAACATCGGCTATTTATGAGGATGAAATCACTAGAGGAAATTGCAAGGAAAGCTGAAGCGAAAAACCGATGTAAATGTGAACACTGTAATAAAATGACTAGAATTCAACGGAGATGATTAAATGCCTATTACATTTTTTATTTAGCCTCCAAAAATGGAGGCTAAATAAACATAACCTCTAGTTATCTAGTGAAATAACAGGCTGAGGGCTTGTGTCGCTACTTAATACTAATAGTAGATTGGACGCCAGAGAAGCCTTTTGCTGTTTATCTAATTCGACATTAGTTTTGTTGTTACTTTCTTCTAATTTAGCCACAGTTTGGATGACGACATCGGTTGCACCCTTTACGAGTTTTGTTCGAGCATTTAGGTAAGCATTAGCTTGCTGAACTCTTAACATAGCACTTGCAATTTCGGGTGCATATGCAAGATCGACTAGATTGGCTGTAACTACTTTGACACCGGCAATATTGAGTCGCTCTTGTGCTAAGGATCTCATTTCTTCACTAATTACTTTGTTTGAAGTTCTTAGATAGAGCTCCTCTACCTCTTCTCCTTCTAGCGATTCCTTTTTTTCTGTCGTTTTGTCTCTGTCTACTATTACATTACTATTGCCATCATAATCGTACCGCGAAATTATTATTCTAAGGCAGACGGAAAAAACTTCAGATACGTATTCGTTAACACTTTTATCGATATTAAAAACTGAGTCTGCTGGACGTTCCACGTACCACTGTCCTTGCATCGCAGCCATTATCGGGTTTCCACTTTTATCATTGATCTTCGCAACCGGCGTGCGAGAGATATCTGAACGAGTACTGACTTTATGGATTGCATATAAAGGATTTCTCCAAAGTAGACCTTGGCCAACTAAGTTCCCTCGATTTGCCCCAAAAAGTTGGGCTACAGCAACTATTTTGGGACCGAGTTGATAAAATCCGAAGATGGAGATCAATACTACAATTAGGCAAAAAATAGCAAGACCATAAGAATGGAAACGAACAGCTGAAAGGCCAATAGCTCCAATTACAAAAAGCACTCCAAGCGCGATCCAACCATTTATAGCTTTACGGGTACCGTACTCATCAACGCTTGTTAAGCTTAGCTCTACATTTTTCACTTGTTACACCCTCCTAGCAGTTTTAAGTCTTTATCTGTGGAAATATGCCGGGGAGATCAATACATAACCATCTATTTTCTTACTTTTTATCAATTAACGACGATATATAGATATTACGTCCGTGCTAACCATTTACTTTCTGCACCTTGGGTATTAGATAAGTCAAGTAATACCAGGAGCAAACTCCTTACGCTTGTTGAGGGGAGCCTGGTGAATAGTGCTCTAAGCATAGTCAGTGGGACATGCTGATAAGGTCAAATAAGAAGCCAGCATAAAACATCCTACTACTACAAATTCTAGTCAATGTTCTCTGGTGGCCTATTGCTCAATCTCGATTGTTGACGCTTTCAGGAAGTGTAAGACAACTTATACAACTGTCTAAGGCCTACACAAAGCCTAGCGGAAGTGAGCAGGTGGTGGTGAGAGACTACCGGCCGTTCAAATAGAGCTTGACTCAATGGTCTCATGTGGCCATAAATTGACCAACAACAGGTCCTTGAAGTGGCGGCTTTCAGTAAATGTAGCATGTTGTACAATTTTTACTCAGGGGGGCAGATAAGACTTTGATGTGGAACCTGAGGCCAAATCTGATTGAAGTTAAACACACGACGGCTTAGAAACCAGATCAAATATACGTTTCCACTAAATACTGCCTGGTACATATATGCAAGACGATTGACAAACTACCTGTCATTCGGTGCCAACACCTGTGATCACATTAAGGTTCTGGTGAAGCTGGGGTTTCCGCTTGGTTTAATAATTCTTTTAGATCCTTAAGTTCTGGTAGGTCCTTTAAGCTCTTAAAGCCGAAGTGGTTAAGGAACTCTTTGGTTGTACCATAAACAGTCGGTCGCCCCATACTATCCCGCTGACCAAGGGATTTGATCCACTGATTCTCGAGTAGGGTATGCATGATTGAACTACTTACAGCAACCCCACGTATGTGTTCAATATCACTACGAGTCACTGGTTGACGGTGGGCAATAATTGAGAGGGTCTCCATCATCGCCCGAGAAAGACGGGAGGGGCTGTCGTCCCATAGCTTGTTGATCCATGGAGCAAGCTCCTTCTTTGTCTGTAGCCTAAATCCACTAGCTACCTCTACCAGTTCTACACCTGTGCCTTCAAAAGAGTCGGCTATTTCTTCAATCAAAGATAGGAGCTGACCCCTCGTAGGCATCTCATCAACATCAAAGATGTCTGCGAGCTCATCTATCGCCACAGGGCGTCGGGCAGAGAGTAATACCGCCTCTAAAATACGACGGTTACTAGGTTTTGAACCTACTCCAACTTGGGCTGGTTGTTCTGAGTCGCAGCTAAACCTCTCAAGTGCTGCGACATGTTGGCTAAATAGGTCCATTTGGGGCCTGGCTTTCTCCTAACTGCTAGGTTGCTTGTATCAAGTAGAGTGAGTGTAAGGGCTTGACCACCTAAACAGAAGAAAAAGGATACGAAAAGTCGCTTTTCGCTGGCAAATGCTACTTCTATCAATCTGCACTTTTCAGCATTTTTCCTTCGGGAGTGAGCCAAGGGGGGGCATATACTGCCGTAAATCGCATCCATATGGGACTGTATAGTGAAAAGAATAGGTTACTTCGACGGTTTGAGAGGGGTAGCGGCGCTAGTCGTTGTAAATGAGCATCTGTTGAAGTTATTTTTTGCCTTGGCATTTTCGGATGCAGCATTGAGGGCGGCAGGCTCAGGCATCATTGAGCAGATGTCATTTCCTCCTTTCAATATGCTGCATAACGGCGCATGGGCTGTATGTATATTCTTTGTGTTGTCAGGATATGTCCTTAGCTATAGCTTCTTTAAAACAGCGAGTGTTGGCCAAGCTGATTTGGTAGGCAAAGTGGCTGCTCGTTATTTACGTCTTGCGATCCCAGTTACAGCTAGTCTGATTTTCGTTTGGGTGTTAATGCTGCTAGGGGCATTTCAATTTGAAGAGGTTGCATTAATCACTCAATCCCAGGAAATAAACCAATACGGCAGTATTCCAACGTTCACCGATATTTTTAAACAAGGTTTTGGAAGTGCTCTATTCTTGGATGACCTTCGTTACAACCCGCCACTTTGGACAATGAGTGTTGAGATGATAGGTTCAATTGGTATTTTTCTCTTTCAAGCAATATTTTTGAGCTTTCAAACCAATAAGTATGCATTTGAAATACGAATTTTTATCTATTTCATAAGTATAGTTCTTATTTTTCCAACTTTATACACTGGCTTCATTCTTGGGATGATGCTTTGTGATATTCAAAACAATGAAAAAACAAACAAAATCTTGGAGAAATATTCGAAATACTGGGTTCCCTTCTCTCTAATTATCGGAGTGATGCTGTGTGCCTACATGATTAGAGGTCTCTACACCAACCCCTACAAAATTATAACTATTCAGGAATTTCATCCTTACCACGAATACCTTTATAATACGTGGGGCGCATTTTTTCTAATTGCGGGGATGTCTTACTCCAAGAAGTTCGTTTCAATACTTGGTAAAGCTATTCCTAGATTTATTGGTAGAATTTCGTTTTCACTTTATTTAACGCATTACACGGTAATGAGTAGTCTAACTGCATATCTATATTTGTACCTTCCATTCGATAACCATGTGGCCAAGGTGTTTTTTGCAATAGCATTATCACTGCCCGTTATGTTTCTTGTTGCCTACTTTTTTGACAAGTTAGTAAACAAACCGACAATTATTGCAGCTGATTTTGTTAAACGAAGATTAATATTAAAAATAGCAAGAAGAAAACCAAACCTCAGCAGAGAGATACTTATAAGTAGGAATTAGAGAGAAACGTAGATTATCCATGAATTTATGTGAGGCTTATCAGGCAGGAAAGTGAGGAACGATGAGGAAAGATAAGAAATACGTATGTTTTCTCTTGGTAATGTTAATAATAAGTGGATTATATGGTGTACATTATTTTATCTATGGAAGCTGGGGATTTTACAATCTAATAAATGGAGAGCTGATACCCCCCGAAAGACAATTCTGTCATATACGAGAGTTACATGATGTAAATCATTTGATTCTCCGCATGGAAATATGGGCAAAACTTACTTTTCTTATAAGTATTCTTATTTTCTATACAGTAATATATACCTTAGTTAAAACTCGAATCAAGAAAATGGCTAGAGATGGAAATAATAATGCTAAATACCTTTGTTGGTTGGATAGAGAGTATTAAAAAAAATAGAATAAATCATCTGAGAGTTAGTGATTTTTACTTGTGTGTAATGGTCAATGGAATAATCTTGGTTTGCGTTGGGTGGTTAATCGACAGTCTGAATATTCAAATCTTTGGATACACATTGTTTTTTCTCATGTATGCAAATATTAAGATTTTGCGTTACATCGAGGCAAAAAAGTTGACTTGAACCAAGCTATATTAGCTACTAGTCGGTAGCTATTAAAAGATCTGATAACATTTGAATGTCTGGCTCGCAATTTGAACCAAGGGTATTTTCTGCGTCCCATAGTGTTGGGAAATTGCTACTGATACTATCAGCTGGAAGTAAGCCAAGTTTTATATTGATAATTACATCTTGACTATATATCGCCCCTTGGATATTTAGTGAGCTATCACATCTTCTCAAAGAGAATAAGATAGACTGCAGCCCTATTCTAGCCTCCTTATTAGAAAGTGGGAAAATTCCATTTAAATGGTATGTTTTAAATCGCATGTGATCATCTACAACATATTCATTGATATTGAAGAGTAAGATCTCGAAGGGATAATCGAGATCATCAACATGTAGGCCTGGGTCATTATCAGCCTTAACAAGAAGCAGAGTACGATTGTCAATTGACATTCCGCTTAACTTAACAGGGTGATTTAATTGATTCCATACACTAAATGCATAGTCTCTGGAATATATTGGATCAGCAATAATGGGGTTGTTCCCAATTCCTGAAAGCCAATCTGTTCGTACTCCAAAAATCTTACTTAGAGCCTCCTTTAATGCAGGTGTATATTGCTCGAGCAAAATTTTATCATTGGACATGCCGCCCAATGGAAAGTTGTTTTGACCATAAGAGTCAATAATTTGCTTCACATGAATTTGAGGGACCCGATGAGCCTCGAATAGGTACTTAAACCGATCGACAGCTAATTGAAGTTCAGTCATGACGGGTTCTTGCGTGGCAGATGCGACAGCATTGAGAGTGAGAGACATCATATCTTGCATGCTAATATTTAAACGCTTTGCGTGGTAGCTGTAAAAATGAGCTGCTTTGGCATTTGGGCGTATAGTAGTTGGCGTTGGTTTTGCTTCATAGTTACCCCCTTCAGATGGATTTGGGGGAACTGGAACATTAAATAGCTGCTCAACTAATTGATTGAGGGATACTTTTTTTCTGACCATTCTATTTTCCATAAAAAGCAAAATTTCTATTTTCTGGAACATGAATTTATCGTAGCGGGTTTAAAAAAATGAATAATATCAACACGTTAACCTCTTTCCTTCTCGCTTGACACTATATGTATGTACGATACGTTCTTCGCTACTGAGAATTCATATACCAGTTAGGATATAGGGCAACTACTGCAAAATGGAGCGAAAACATATGAAATGTTCAGAAAACCAAACTAGTCGCGAAAAAGCTCTCCAAGCTGCACTTAACAAAATTGAACGGCAATTTGGTAGCGGCTCTGTAATGGTGATGAACCAAGAGCCTGTCAAAGCTATTGATGCAATCTCAACTGGATCATTTAGCCTCGACATTGCATTGGGTATAGGGGGGTTACCGAGAGGACGCACTGTAGAAGTTTTCGGCCCAGAGGCATCTGGGAAGACAACCTTAGTATTGAGCTGCATAGCACAAGCGCAGCGGTTAGGCGGGACATGCGCCTTCATTGATGCAGAGCATGCACTGGATCCATTATATGCAGAAAAATTAGGAGTAGATATAAATAGCCTCATCGTTTCTCAACCTGATTCAGGAGAACAGGCGCTGGAAATAGCTGACATGTTAGTCCGTTCAGGCGCGGTTGATGTTGTTGCTGTAGATTCTGTTGCGGCATTAACCCCTAAAGCTGAAATTGAGGGGGAAATGGGTGATTCACATGTTGGTTTGCAGGCTAGACTTATGTCTCAGGCACTGAGAAAACTAACCAGCAACATAAAAAACACAAATACTTTAGTGATTTTCATTAATCAGATACGAATGAAAATAGGGGTTATGTTTGGTTCGCCGGAAACTACTACAGGGGGTAATGCACTCAAATTCTATTCCTCTGTTCGATTAGATATTCGTCGAGTCGGTTCTGTAAAGGATGGTGATGATATAATTGGTAATGAGACCCGCGTGAAGGTTGTTAAAAATAAAGTAGCTCCTCCGTTTCGTATTGCTGAATTTCAAGTTCTTTATAGTAGAGGCATAAACAGAGTGGGAGAGATCGTTGAGTTTGCTGTTAAGGAGGGGATAGTAGAGAAATCAGGTGCTTGGTATTCTTATGATGGAGAAAAGATTGGCCATGGTAAGGCAAATGCTTGCAAATATTTTTTCGATAATCCTGATGATTGTAGTAAAATCGAAGCACAGCTTAAGAAGCGTTTAGTAACAACTTTAAACTCAGAAAGGCAGACAAAAAGCGGTCTCCATTGACTCAATGGAGAGATATTAAAAGGGCTTAAAGATTGTCTTATAAGCCCTTAATCATCTACTTGTAACAATTCGCTAAATTATTTTTGGCCAGACTATTTTTGTATAAAGGACTATTTATGGTCTTAAATTAGTCAGTAAGATGAAAATAGCCGACACTACGGCTGCTTGAAATCCTAGCGAGTAGCGCTTGGCTGAAAAAGATGCAACAGTGACCAAGCAAGAAGCAAAGCTTCCGATTTTAAATAACTTGCCAAAAAAATCATGATTATTTCCACTCAATAGGCCTCCACTCTTGATTGCTAAAAAAGCATATACAACGGTTATCATAAATAATGTTGTAGCTGCCAAATAGCATAAGAATGCAAACAAATATCTTCGTTGCTTAGTCTCTATAAATTGGCCCAGAGTTGTTCCTCTAAGAGCCATACGTAACGGTGAAATGTTAGCGGACTCTTTTTCCTGAACTTCATCTAAATATTCGTCATCTTGGTTCACTTTTTAAAACTCCTTTGAGGCTAGGTTTTAGATCTTATGATCCCTTGAATATAAATAGAGAAGCTTCCATAACACTAAGAAAGCATCAAGGCGAAGGATACAGGAGGGGTCTTTAGATATATGTCTCTTAGTTATCTGAATATTAATCAAAAAGAACAAGACCAATACTAAAATAAAAATCTACTGATCCATGCTTGCATAGGGTGGGGAGCTCAGTAAAGAAGAAACCGTACTTTTCGAAAAAAATATACTGATAGCGCTTGATACATGTGGGAAAGTATCACTGAGATTATTTTACTGCCAGCTACCTTTCAGCTCATAAATTGGTCGACGGAGTCAATCTTGTACTGGTCATCACTTAAAATCACTCATCCTCTTGCCAAGTGGGTTTCCACATCTGTTTATACCTCACTTATGGGCATTTTCTTGATGCTGAGTGGGGTGAGTTCAAAGAGAATAAGCGAGAAACTTTACTTAGTGCTTGACAATTTCTTTTGGATGGGTTTGATACTTTATGTGGTGAGTATTGTTGTGTTTCTGTATTTCAGATTAGCACCTAGATTCAATCGTATGTCTATGGGTCAGGATAACCTAAAGCGATTAATAGACTTTATAGAGGAATATCCAACTATCGCAAGAGAGATGTCACTAGAGAAGTACATTACAGGCCCTGTGACATTTGGGAAGCTAAAGGAGGTTCAGAAAGAGGCAAATCGAAAAGTTGTCGAGGTTGCAAAAAATTCATTAATTCGAAGAGGTTAAAGATGAGCAAAATATATCCTTATACAATTCTACATCTTGACCATAAGATGCTAATTGGGCTTGAAAGAAAAATTTCCACTGAGAATCTAGAAGAATGGGAAGTTCAAGCTGTGGAAGATTACAAGCGCCTATTAAGTAATAGACCAAGGTACGATCCAACTATACGTGAGCACTTCGGTTCTAGGTATAAAACGATGGAGGAATCGATAGAAGATGCGAAACGGGATGTTCTTAAAATGAATTCCCAGAGATTGAGTAGGAAAGTTGATGCCGCGAATAGCCTAATAGAGAAAGGTTTCTATAAGGAAGTTGCGAAGGTTGATAGTGTTTGTGCTCAGAAAGCAGTGAAGGCAACGACAAGCGTGAATCATCCTTGGATGGCACATAAAGATAAAAATGTTTTACCTTTGAAGCAGGCTTGGCGATCCACTGATTCCTATGATGTAATCCGTAGATTCGACGAGCTTTTCTTGAAAATGCCACTTGGGTACGTGAATCTACAGGAGCGAGTTTATGCTGACGAGCTTGTTTGATCAGAAAAGCTGTGTCATGCATTTGCAGTACTCTGAATTCTTAGAAAATACTAAGAAAGGGCAGATTCAAGATATAGTTCTTTCAGGTTATAAAGATAAGGGTTTCTTCATAGCAGGGCGTATCAAAGGTGCCGAACATGACATAACTTGCATCCTAGTAACACAACACTCGGAAATCCGCTACATAAAATGCCCAGATAATGCTCATACATTCCTGTATAGTATGGGTATCAATGAATTTATGGTTGATACAACTTCTTGGGATATGGAAAGCACATTTAATCCACATAAAGTTTCACAACAAAGTCGCCTGCGGAAAAAGCGCCGTGAACGAGCGTTGAGAAACCGACCGGTGTATCTTGATAAGTTTCGCTTTGCTTATAATGATGTTCAGATCGAGGAACGTATAAAGATATTGGTAGAGTGTGCAGTGAAGCAAGGGTGGCTGGAGAAATCAAAGATTATTAGCAAAAAGAGATTTTTCACTTGGATAGATAAGAAGGAGCTTCCTGACAAAAAGAAAGTACCAACATGGGCAATGAAATCAGCCGCTCTCCTTGCAACTGATAAAAAAGTCTATCCCAGAAATGAACTCGAGATATCAGTATTTGCTTGCCTTTGGTCTTCAATCTATGGTCCCTTCGAGTCTGTAGACTGTGCTCTAGAAAGTCTACCGGGGGACTTTATGAATAAGATTTCCTCGCAAAACATTGATAAGAGTTGTGTAGAAATAGCAATGGCTGATGAGGTTATTCATGCTCGTTTTGTTAAGCAGCAAGAGCGATTATTTCAAGAATCTAAAGTTACCGAGGAAACTCAAGTAGAGCAAGGTACTCAAGTAGAACAAAGTGCTTTTGATAATTTATGAGTAGAGCCGGTGCTGTCATTATAGTACGGAGTATAAAATGAGGGTAATAAGAAGGTGGAGATGAAACAAATAATAGGCTTCTATTAATCTAACAGCGTCAGGATGGGTGATTGATCCATTTGGTTATAAAGAAAAAACTGGGCAGCTGGTACTAGAGATATAAAAATTGCATAGCTTAGGAGGTAAATGGATACAACCCCATTTACGTTCAATGCGTTTGAGGGAAGCGTTTCAATCATTTTACTTAGTAGAACGATATCTGGAATTCCTGGATAGCGAATAGTCTTAAGAAATATCTTATAAATTGGGCATGATACGTGTAATAGAACGACTATATTACTTTGGCCTGATACTGCCATTAAAATCAAGCCTTAACTAATTTACAAGAAACTTAATACTGCCTATTGTTAACTCTACACCTGCCACCAATTCGACAGGATTAAATGGCGATAAACGGCATCCATCTATATATATTCCATTCTCACTGTTCAAATCCTCAATAAATACTTTTGGGTGCCTGAAATGAAACCGTGCATGCCTTTTAGATACACTCGGATCGTTAATTACTTCATCAGAAAGTTTTGGATGGCGGCCTAGCTCAAAGGTTTGATCAGCTGTGAAATTTTTAAACTTGATGTTATAGATACGCCCAGTTAAGTCAACGCCAGACAAAACATGGATTTTCTTACTGTCTAACTGCTTCTTTGACCTCCTTACTTTACTTTTAACAGGAACTGAGTATTTCTCAAGCTCGGGTGTTACGTTTACTTTCGGACGCTGGAGTGACAATAATAATGCTAGGAAAATTCCTGCTGAGCCCACAATAGTGACTAATATGAGTGCTTTTGTGAGATGTTCAATCTTGTAGATAACCTGCTGGTGGCCCTTTCCAAGGATGCAACTTTTTTCCGACAGCTTAAACTCTAAGCCTTGTATCATTAGCTCTTCCAGCAACACTCCAATATAAGATGACCAGTATACGCCCGCTACCTCAGGTATTCTTTGAACACCGCCACCAGATACCATTACAGGTGTTAATGGAGCTTCTGTATTTACTCCAATGACTCTACCGCAATTATCCAATAAAGGACCACCACTATTCCCTGGATTTGTGGCGGCACTATGCTGAATAATCCTAACAGGCTTAGTATCCCAAGCTCCATTGAAAACCCTACTTAAACTACCATCAGATATTGTTGGCTCAAGAGCGAATGATCCCCTATCTGCACCTCCCGGGAAGCCGACAGCCCAAACTGAAGCACCAATTTCTGGGGCAGGAATTGCTAGAGTGAGAGGGGGAGCATCTAATCTAGATGCTCGGATTATTGCTAGGTCAAGGGCTGAAGATTGCCAAATAATCTCAGCGCTATGAGCTTTTGTTGAACCACTAACGAAAACTTCTAATGATTGGCTACCTTCTATAACATGATGATTGGTGGCAATGAAACCTTTTCTATTTATAACAAATCCAGTTCCTTTATCTACGCCATTAATAATCCGAACGATGCTGGGATTAATCTCCTCGAAGTTCGGCTTGGCCCTGACAGGAGCAGTTAATAAAGACAGAAATATGCAGATAACAAAAATTCTAGCCGGCATTGTTTATTCCATCTTGGTTTCCAATTTTTGTCGTATTCTTTGGTTTAGATTTTTACGTCAATGAATAAACTAGGTACCAGTCAGTGCTCTTAGTAATGACAGGGTCATAGAACTACCAGAGTTGATGTACTCACCCCCACCTTGAGAAGCAAGCTGTTTCAAAAATGGATGCCCTTCATCGCTGATATCAACTACGGAAACGAAATGATTACTTCCACGACTATGAAATTCTGCTCCTGTAGCTAGTGTTCTTTCTTGCTCAGCAGGATGAGCTAAATTATCTGTAATTATTACAATTGAGAAGAATTTTGCTTCTGGGCGAAATGGAGAACGTACTCCAGACACTAATGCATCATATAGAGCCTCAGGACCATCAGAGTTGCAGCCGCTACCTCCTGCATGCATCTTACTTACAAATCCCTTTAAGCTATTGAGGGTTCTTGTAGATAGAACTGTTAATGGAAATATGTTTATAGCCCCGTCTGGTTCGCAATGATCCTTAAAATCAATAATGGAAATGGCGGCGGATGGTGAAAGTTTTTGGAATAATTCAGATATGCCATCTATCTCTTTCCTTAACCCATCAACCTGATGTCTCATACTACCAGTTGTATCCAAAGCAATTACTAAATCAAATGGGGGGAATTGAATTATATCTTTAGCGGCTTGTAGATGTTTTTGAGTTATGCCTAATGTATTTTCAATATGTGTTAATTTTTCTTTGGTTGTTTCTAACTCACGTTTCAATATCTCGACTTTTTCCGAGGAGTCGCCTGTATTAGGGAAGAAAGGTAACAGTACAATCATAATTAGTAAAAATGCCCCTGAAGTTGAGGCGAAAATATCTACTAATGATGTGCTAAATATACTGATTTCGCGCGATTTTCTTTTCATGGCAAGTGAATATAAGTGCTGAAATGTAGATTGCTTTGAACTATTAAGTATCCAGTAAGTAAAATGCACAAAAGAATAATTATTCCGCATAGGTATCTTACTTCCATGTATTTGTTGGTATTAAACAGCGGATAATTATTTTTCGAATTTGTGTTGCTCTTACAAACTTTATATAGAATAACGGTAGTATTATCTTGCCCGGGGTGATTTTTAGCGATTACGGCGTTAATTAGATTTTTTGTGATGACTCCAATATCTCTATCTGGCCTCCCTAAGATTTCCTTAATTCGGTTCTCTGTGAGAGTCTCTACGCCATCTGAAGCGAGTAGGATAATATCATCTGGTTGAAGGGGGGTGGGTTGTGGAGCTAGATCTAGTTTTTCAATTACCCCTCCCATAACAGCAGATATTAGTATATGCCGTTTAGGGTCTGCCCTTGCAGCTTCCTCAGTGAGGTGACCCTGGGCAGCCATTTCCATTAAAAAGGGGGATAGGGAGTGATCAGCATTCAGTCGTTGCAACTTATCATTACGGAATAACCATAGCGGGGAGTCCCCGATACTAACCCACTGTATGCCAGATTTAGTTATAGAGGCTACAACCAGTGTTGATCCCATACCATTGAGTTGAGAATTAGTTTTTATAAGCCTGGCTAGTTCTCTATTAGCCTCAATACAGCTTTGGGAGAGTCGATTTACAATGGGTCCATTTTGTTCTTGATAGCCCCTAATCGCAGAGCTTACCACTGAGGTACTTGCTGTTCTACCAGATACTGCTCCGCCCATGCCATCTGCAAGGATAAGCACTGTGTGCTCCTTCTCTTCCCCATTAATACCCTGTTTATCTAGTATTCCAAAATCATCTTCTTGGTCGGGCCTATCTCCCTTTAGCTGACTCACACCAATTTCACCATTGAAGGTTCTTACTTGGTCCATAATGTTCCCCGGAGACTATTTAATGGTTGATCTATGATCTACCCAATCAAAGTCATCACCACAGAAAGGAATAAATAGGAGTGTGGTATTTCCTAACTGAATTTCTGTATGTGAGATAAGTTCTGTAGGAGATAGAACTGGAGAGCCATTAATATAAGTAAGATTGGTTCCGCCACCGTGATTTACATAAAATTTCCTATTAAGGGGATCGTAGGTGACTACCGAGTGTGTACTCCTTGATATCTCTGTATCTCCAAAGCTTAGCGATAGCCGATTACTGTTATCTCGGCCTATTGAATTAACACCTATCCCAACTTGAAGTGAATGACCTTTGCCTGGTCCCTTTGTAATGACTAACCACCCGGCAACTGGATCATCCATCGGACACTCTTGAGTAGCTGAACTAGTGTCGTTTGGCATTTTGGGCTCATGAGTCGTACCTTGCTTTAGGCCTAGCCCGAAAATTCTTGTGTTCTCATCATCCTGGGAATTGGGGCCTATACTCCAATTGGGCCTATGTAGTGGCCTTGTATCTATATCAAGATCGCTACTAGGATACTCCTTTCTTTTGAGAATCATATGCTTGTAGTTAGAACTCTGGCTTGAGTTCAGGTTTTCAGTTGATTCTTCAATGATTTCACCACCAGGTGATCGGTAGACTCTCATACTAATACCCACTAATGTTCATATAATCGATTTATCAAATTATCCAGGGTATATTGTCCTACATAGTTAAGGACTTTTTCTTCGCGACCCTGGGCTATATGAAGTAGAAATACGAGAATTGCTGACATCAGCAATGCAAGAAGCGTTGTATAAAATGCTACACCTAGACTAGCAGTAAGCTGTTTCATCCAAGGCCCTACGATGGCTTGACCTTCCATTATATCCGGTACATTTCCTGCTACTTGTAGCGACATCGCAATACCAATAACCGTTCCAATAAATCCCAAAGTTGGAATTAACCAAACTATATAACGAAGCAGGTTGTATTTAATTTCTATTTCATGGCTGAGTAAGTCCAATGTTGAGTTGAATACAGTATTGACTCGATCTACTGATCGACCACTTTGAAACTGTAAAATACCTCTCGCAACCAGTCTTTGTAGAAAATAATTATTCCCTTTTAGTTGTTTCATGCGCTTATAGACCTCACTAAGATCTTCTTTGCGAAGCATAGTTTTTTCATCTTCAGGCAGTATGTTTTTGTCCAGTTGTGCTAGTTCAGATTTTCCTTGGCGTAGTCGTAACCAGACATCTCCAAGCCCAATGAAAAATAATATCCACATGAGATTTTGAATGGTGAAAGGGTAAATGCTTTTTCGGCTTTCCTCTAAATTACTAGGGTTGACGGCGTTATAGTCGACACTTCGGTCAAAAAATAAATCTCCCCAAAATCGTCCATCACAGGCATCAGTTGGATTTTTGCAGGGCTCTACAAAATAACTACAAATTCCCAGAAATATAATGCCAATTAGAATTGACGTTAGAACTAATACCCAGTCAACTTCACTAAAATGATTTTTCAAGTAGAACTCCTTTCCACTCGCGTTACATGAAATTTATTGGCGCCTCTAGTTTCCCAACTTCATTTCTGTTGAGTGAGATATTTGCGTTTGGATCTGACCCTGGTGGATCTAAAGTTTTTCTATGGCGCCGGTATTTGGGTTTCGCTTCACTGCGCCCAGAAGCAAGCTAGTATCATTGAGGTTTGACTTATAAATACTTAGTAGCTTGTCAATACAGGTTTCAATAGAACCAATACGAATTCGCTGACCACCCCCAACAAACTCTTGTTTGATTAAGCACCACCTCTTATCTAAAAATACAGAAGTCCCGGATAAACTTCCGCAGTCAGTCAAGAAATAGTTTCCGTCTTCAGTAATGACAATCTCTAGGTGGTGCCTGGAAACAGTGGCATCTACTATTCGTATATCCATTTCCTTGGAACGCCCAACCTTTATTACTTTACGCTTTGGCAAATCAGCTTCCTTGTAAGGTCTACAGACTCTCTAGTTCCTAGTTTTCTTTAGAAGAGTGTGAAGTCGCTCCACCTACCTACCAGTTGCTTCTACAGATCGTGGACGATACGGAAGCCACTATTATTATTGCGAGCTGAGGGAGAATTGTTATTTCGGTAAGCGGTGCGCATATTCAATGGGTTGGTGGCCCAAGAGCCCCCTCTAAGCACCCGGTACTTGCAATTATCCTTCTCACGCACACGTCCGTCGCTGGGGGCCTCTCGGTAGTCGTCATACCAACAGTCACCAACCCACTCCCAAACATTGCCTGGCATATCATGAAGCCCGAAGGCATTGGCCGGGAAACTAGCAACTGGGGCCGTTGTAGTATTGTCCCAATCACTGCCACACCCATTACAATTAGCTTGATTCTGCCCAAGCTCATTTCCCCAGCTATAGATGCCTGTAGATCCGGCACGCGCAGCGTACTCCCATTCAGCTTCACTAGGCAGGCGGAACTTCAAGCCTGACTTATGGTTTAGCCAATTGATGTATTCGTTCGCGTCTGTCCAGCTAACATTGATGACCGGACGACTTCCCTTGCCCCAGCCTTCGTCTGCCGGGAAGCGGCACGCAGAATCGTTTACGCACAGCATGTATTGATCCCAAGTCACCTCGGTGGCAAGCATCTTGAATCCTTGAGCGATTCGTACCACTCTGATTGGTCTTTCGTCATTGCTGCCATGAGGGCTACCCATTCGAAATACACCAGGAGGAATTGATATTAGGTAGTTTCCTGCGAGGAGAGATTCAATCCTTTTAGGCTGCTTGTCCCTTCGGTGCAGGTTCTCCTGTATCTGTTCTATCTCAGCTTGCCAAGAGAGCGCCGCTGCTTTCCAGCTTGACAGGGCCTCTTCAAGAAGGCCTATATCTGTTTCGATGACCGCGTGGCGCATATGGTCGTTAGCCTCTGTAGCTCCCGGGGAGTGTCCCAGATTGAAATCAGAGCTAAGGGACTGCCACTCCTGCTTCTTTTGTTTTGCGACTTGCTTTGCGCCGTATAATTTCTCAGCAACCTCGATCTGCCTAAGGAGCTCCTCATAGCGCTGGCGGATCCCTTCATATTCGATGTTTGCCTGTGCCCACTGTTGTCGGTCTCGGAGATTATCCGCTTCAGACAACTCTACTTTAAGAGCCTGAACTATCGATGATCCACCTATATGAGCTTGAGTTAACTCAAAGACGTAGACTTTTTCAGCCTTCCTTTGCATGTCATCGTTTGTAGAGCTCTGGGCTTGTTCTGTAATAGAGTTTAGCTTTTCCTCGATCCGCTGCTGTAGTATGGAGATACGCTCCCTGGAGTTAATTGAGTAAACATGATCGGCACTAATCGACCTCCCAGCTGCCCATCGTTCAAGAAGTCCCTGATATTTGGGTACCGCTATAGCAGCACAGACGACTAATAGTGCAGCTAATGTAAGCGTAAATACTTTTACCGTAGGCTTGTTGTAGAGTCGACCGCGTACAGGCCTTGGCTCAATCAGGGCTGGGGGTGTCTTGTCGTTGGTTGGGAGATCAACAGTAGTAAGTAGCTTGTTCCATTCAGTGAGATGCCTAGGCCGTTTAAGCGGATCTAGAGCCAGCGCAGCATCTATTGACCTTAGGAATGAACGACTATAACCCTCAATATTTTTCCACCAGCCGTCCATAGGATCTTCTGAGACTCTGTCTGTAGCCACCTCTGGGGGTGCATTTGTAATAGCACGATAACAAACAGCGCCTAACGCATAAATATCGACCCAAGGGCCCAATTTGGCCTTGGCAGAGTACTGCTCGATAGGCGCATAACCTGGAGTGATGATGGCCGCGACAGTTTGGCTTTTAGATCCTACGGCGAAGCGAGCGGCGCCAAAGTCAATAAGAACGGGATGTCCATCCCTAGTGATTATGATGTTTGAAGGTTTTATATCTCGATGAAGGAAGTCTGCCTGATGAACCAGCTTTAAACCATTGATTATCGGGAAGAGAATTGCGCTTAACTCATACTCTGAAAGAGCCCCTTTTCTCTTTAGCAGTTCGGCAAGAGTAAATCCTTCAACATACTCCATTACAATATAAGCTGTGCCATTGGCCTTGAAGAAACGATATATCTGAACGATGTTTGAGTGCTTGAACCGAGCAAGAACTTTTGCTTCCTCCATGAAGCGCTCTATTCCCCAGCAGAATTCATCAACTTGCTCTTTACAGTTGGGGCAAACTATGTTGCTTGTATCTCGATAAGCTATTTCAGTGGGCAAAAACTCTTTAATCGCTACTTCTTTATCTAGGTTGTGATCAAAAGCTAAGTAGGTAATACCAAATCCGCCACTACCCAGGTCGTGGTATATTTCATATTCCTGCAGGCGATAACCCTTGGGAAGTGAATTCTTATGTGTGGAAGCCTGGGAGTCACGTAGCGCTTCTGGCATGCCTTGCCTCGACATGATTTATTTGATGTATAAGCCAGGCTATGGAGGTAGGTTGGGTCCTGTGTAGGAAACGACGAATACTCAGAAAAACAAATAGCCCAAGGCTTATTAGGGAGAGTTTACCTTTAAAGTAATCCAAAGAATGTTAGCACGCGCCCAGGTAATGCACGGAATCGACGTCAAAACAAGCATCAGAATCAACGCTAATTAACTATTTGGAATCTTCAGTGTGTGGAAATAATAGGACAGGGCGCCAGGCAGTTAATGCTTCCTTACCATAAGCTGACAATTACTTTTGCTTTCTAAATCTCATTTGAGTGGTTGTGAAGGCCTTGGCATCCGTTCCATTACCTTTAATTCGTTGAAAAGAACGATTCAAATCAACCTCCCAGCCAGCTTTGGCCATCTCTGAGATGGCGTGAGTCATCTTTTGTGCATTTTCTGTATTGGTTGATTCAAAAGTAAACTCGTAATCGATGTATAAATAACCAGATTCTTTACCACCCCAATTAAAACTTGTCTGTCTAGCGGAGTAGCTGCTTTTAGATGGCTTGCTTGGAGCAACTAAATAAGCATCTTGATCCGTTATCTGCTTGGTGGAGTTTATAGATCTACTAACAGACTCAAATAGATTCTTTTGTTCTTGCCTATGCAGTTCTCTGAGAGATTGTTGGTGTTTTTGATTGTACTCAGATATTTCTTGAGCAGTCATGTCATTCGTTTGTGAATAGGATCTTGTTAAGGGGTGTTTCATATCCTGCTTGCTTGAAGGGCTGTGCTCAGTGCTTTTACTCGAGTCATCACTATCCTTGGAATAAGGGTCAATCGATTGTAAATAGAAATTCCAGTGTTGGTTCTCACTTGCCCCATCATTTGCAATGGCTATGTTCGATATCAAAATCCAGAATATACAGGCTACTGTTGCTTGGTTGATTGAACGTATGGTTTCCATGATGTTTCTCATCAGTATGTGCCAACGTGCCGAAAAATGGCGCGTAGGGGGCCAATTTCGAAAAAAGTGCTAATTATTCGTGAATTTGAGTCTGCCCAAATGTATAACGGAAACAAACAAAAAAGCTGTCTTTTTGACAATTCGTTTGCAAAGAAGGAAATGGTTGATGATCAGAAAGAAATCTATTAGCAAATTCTTATTGATGTTGAGTGCATCAGTGATTATGAGTGCATGTACGACACTTGATGTTATACAAAGAAAGGCCGTTCGCCTCGATGGTACGGTTTACTACTACAACGAATCTGGGGAACTTGAACTTACAAGCGAGCAGCTTGAAGAACTTGAAAAAAACGGGGCTGTAGTACGTATCAAACATGTAGCACCAAGCGGTGCTCTCATTCTTGACCCCGAAGAAATGGCTGTCCTCATGCAGGATCGAAGTTTATTCTTTGCAGAATTAGACGGAAAGAAAGCAGCCGGTAAGGTTTCCACTCTAATCAAGAAGGGCTCTCTGAGAAAAAGTATTGAAAGAATAGCTAACTCAGAAGGGTGGGAAAAGGTTGAGTGGAACTTGACTGTAGACTATTACGTGGAAAAGCCATTTGCTGTCGTCGGTCCAGATTTTCAGTCGGTGATTGTTGAAGCAGTACAAGGTTACCCTATATATGTGGCGTTCGATGAGTCAGATGAAAAAAACAGAACCATCAAAGTAATGGAGAAACAGGCTGAACTCGAAACGCCCTGATCTTCTTTTCAAGATTATCACCTGAAAGGTGATTACTTTTGGTCTTTAAGACCATTATAGGCGGCGGCTTTGGCCGCCTTTTTTGTTCAAATCAGTAATCCAAGGAACAACAATGACAATTAAAAAATATCTGCTAGCTGCTTTTGCATGCTGTGGCTTACTAACAGGGTGTAAAAGCGATGAGCCTATGTCGATAAAGATTACACACGTTAATGATACACACAGTTATTTTGATGAGGAGGCCATGCAGCTTGAGCTTCCGGATGCTACTGGAAAACCAGTGGCTACTTATGCATATGTTGGTGGTTACCCACGTCTCAAAACAAAAATTGATGAGCTACGAAATGAGGCTCTCGTAGAAGAAAAAGACTTCATGCTATTGCATGCCGGTGATGCGTTCGCGGGCACTTTATTCTTTACTCTATTTAAGGGAACACTTAATGCAGAATTCATGAACTATTTTGAATTCGATGCAATGGTGATAGGAAATCATGAATTTGATTTAGGGAATGAGTCATTAGCAAGTTTTTCTAAATCAGTGAATTTTCCTCTGCTTTCATCAAATATAAAAACAAAAAAACGTGATCCGCTACACGATGAATACCTTCCATTTACAGTGAAACTATATGATGGGAAACCAGTTGCCATAGTCGGTATAACCACAGAGTATACTGAAATAATCTCGTCCCCAAGTGATGCTACTAAGTTTTTAACTGCGGAAAAAGCCGCGAAAAAAACAGTAAAGGCACTGAAATCTTCAGGTATCAACAAGATCATCTTCCTTACACATAGTGGTCTTGAATCAGATATTGCTTTGGCTGCATCGGTACCTGGTATTGATGTAATCATTGGAGGTCATTCACCGGAAGTGCTCGGAGACCATTCAAACATTGGCCTGGGAGATCAAGGTCCTAGCCCGATTATGATGACAGGCCCGAAAGGTGATCCCGTATGTATTATGCACTCTGGTGAAAAGGCTAAAGCTATTGGGATTACAGATGTCGAATTCAGTGGGGGTGGGGTCGTTGAGTCTTGTTCAGGCCAGAATGTATTCCTCGTGGGAAATGTCTTTGCTCAAGGAAGTCCAGCAGAGCTAGTTGATGATGATACATATCAAAATATTTATAGCTTCATTTCATCTAGTAACAATATAGAAATCGTTGAGAAAGATTTGACTTCTCAGGCGATGTTGGAACAAGCGAAGGCAGAAGTGGATGCATTTACTTCGACTGTAGTAGGTATTGCTAGCGAGCCCCTGTATCATGTACGACTTCCCGGCGATGAGCATGAAGATGCAGGTGAGCTAGTAGGCGGGAGTATGGTAGGACCACATGTTGCACTTTCGATGGCTGAAAAAATGGAGCAGACATCAGGACAACCTTATGTGGCGATGATGAATGCCGGGGGAGTGCGAGCCGATTTGGTAGGTGAGATTACAGTTGGATCTGCATATTCCGTGATGCCTTTTTCATCCACTGTGGTTTCTATGAGCGTGACAGGTGAATCTTTAGTAAATACTCTTAGCACGAATGTTGCCAACTCATATTTAATTAGTAGTGTTGCTTTCCCTTATGTGGCTAACATCCATTACACAATAAACCTTACAGACCCTGAAAGCCCAAAAGTAGAGAATGTGCTAGTAAAAGATGAGAACGGGGTTTTCCAGGAAATAGATCTGTCAGCTCGCTACTATCTGGCAACTACTAGTTACTTAGCAGGCGGAGGTGATCTATATAGTTTTGACGAGGCTCAAGACATAACAGATACAGGGCATGTTGATGCCGATGTTCTGGTTCAATATGTAGAGGGACAAACGGGAGGTTTCGTCACCAATATAGATAGTGGCATTACAATTATCAAGTAAGCAAAATTAATTCTAGGTTTTTACATAACTCTATTTATAATTTAGAGAGAGGCTATGCCGATACTACTACTGTCTAGATCGGCATAGCTGTAAAATAACTTTCGTAGACGCATTATCTGCTTTTTAAGGTCACTCATCTTCCAATGATTTCTCTTCTACTTACTGTCCTCACCTGAATTATCTGAATCAGCTACCTTACGGGCTAACCACTTAACAAAAGTAATCAAAACTAAAACGACACAAAGGAAACTTATTACGCCCCAACTACTCCAGAACTCATAAAATTCTTTTTTCAAGATTAAATCCATATTCCCACCTATTTCCTTAGATTAAAATATTTTATTGCAGCCTTATATTCAGATCGGGTTACATAGCCGTGGTGATCCAGACATTTATTGTAATAGGTATTAAATTCATCACACTTAACCCTATCCATTACCATATGAGCTGACTCTGCTTCTGACACATCACCGAAAGGAAAGAGACTGAATGCTGATGTTCCGCGTTTGAAATACAGATATATCATCAACGCAAAAGCGATCAGCAATAGAACGGCTAGAACATATGCACCATAGATCAGGCACGCACACCCAATCCCACCTAGAGCAAGAACATACGATAGGAATTGTGTGTAGGGGTTAGCTATAGGAGGTGCTTTCTTTGTCATTTTCCCACCCATACTCATTTACTAGACAACAATAACAGCACCACAGTCTTTACTGTATTCGGAAGATTGCCTTTGTCATCAATGATGAAAATATTTGGTTCACCTCTGACCTGGCAAGTTTCCACATAGTTACAATTTTTAAACGTGGATATTAGTGATTTCTTATCATCTATGATTCTGGTGACTCTTGCGCCATGTAAAAAGCAAAAAGGGACGCACCTACAGCCATCATTAACACGGTAATCGTCTTAATCTTTTGCATACTCCAATCACGCCTCCTTTATCAACTCATGAGGATTTGGGTCGATTTTTTTTGTCTCCAAAGCTGCCATTTCAAGAGGGGTAAGATCATCAAGATACTTGTAGGTACCACCAGCGACTGAAGGAGGAATCTGCAAGACCGGACCTTCTAGCGGGAGCGAAATTAACCCCTGCCATCCTTTATCAGTTTGAACCCAGGCCACAACCCGTTCAATGACAATGTTGTAGCCTTCCTCGCTACAATTTAATACCCAAAACCAATTTTTTGAATTCTGAAGTCCCACCTCGAATCTCCCTAGACTCCCTTAGACAGATATTCAGCACTGGATGCATTGATTTTCAAATGCCAGGTACCTCCCAGCTTTTCGCAGAGTCAACCCCCTATAGGAATACTCTCGAAAGTTGCTGTTTTCATATCATTCCCTGCGTAGCCATACTCCCACCTACAAACTTTTTACAGCCTCAATTACAGGCAGTAAACTCTCTGCTAACATCCCATCAACCACCCAGGACCCTGATAACACATCCCCACCGCTATACATTGACTCATTGAGCGTCACCGAAAATTCCATGGGTGTCTCAGGATGGTTTACTTCAATGGCGAGGTAGTAGTCATCGACCAACCGGATAATGTCTGGGTTCTCAGAATCATCATCCCTTAAATCTGGATCACGAAGTTCTATTGATCTTGGAGGCATACCAGCTTTTATCAAAGCAGCCTGGATCATTCCTGTTGCAATGAATGGCTTCGTCATATTCCCACCTAATCCCTTTGAATTCACTGAGCACCTGACCTAGGGTTGACGCCATGGTTGATATAGAAACCTACCCAATAAAGAGAAACACCTATAAGACCGATAGCTAAGAATATATTTCGCGTATAAGCTTCAATATACTCGTAGCCTTTTGGAACAGGGGGCATCAAGTCACCACCTAACAACCCAGCAAAACTGCCAAATATCAGACCAAAGAGTAAAAATAAATACCTATGATTTGCAATTATTTTTTTCATAAAATAAATTACCTTTTAAAGTTTAAGTAAAAAATACCTACACAATCCTTCTATCGATTCATAAGAGCCTTAACTTCTTTATCAAACGCGCAAGCCATGCAAATCCTTCCTTACCTGGCAAGAGCGTTTAAGTACGGGTCTATCCATCAAAACGCTAGTACAGTAATAAGCATCTGAAAAAACATATTTCTCGGATTTTCTAGCGTCACTAAACTCGTGTCCACATACAGCTGGTCCGCAATATCGAAATTGGTGCTCTTTCAGATAGATTCCTATCTGTGTATAAGTCAGGAAAAGCAAGGTCTGAAGTTGTCGAATACCTAGAGAAATACTCCCTTCCGTCAGAAAACCTTACTTTAAGTACCCTTGTAGTCATCTTCCAACATCCTATTTATTTTCGCTATTGACTGGAATTTTGATTTTTGTTTTAGAGATGAATGGTCCTTTTGATGTGCTAATCAAAATTCCGCCACCGATTAGTCCAACTGCACCAAGAATGGCCGCGAACTCGCTGTTTCGATACACCGCAGATAAGAGAGCAACAATACCTAAAATGAGATTTAAAGCACCCCAAATCTTAAATAGGTTATAGTTTGTCTTTGTCAATTCTAGGTTATCCATATTCCCAACCTTATTCAATTTCTAGACAACGGTGCCAAGCTCTTTACTATATTCGGTATAACGCTCGATTTTGTCTACTTTCTTGGCAATAGCCTCTAAATTAGGCTTTAATTCAATGCCTGACTTCCTTAAATACTTTAGGCTGCCAAGTAAGTCATTCCACTCAGATTCAATTCTTTCACGATTACTTATAGGTAAGTCCCGCTGCTCATCAATCCCAAATCGAATAGCTTTGGAAATATGCTGCTGTAACTTCAGCAATTCAATGGCTAGCTCGCCAAGCTCTTCTTCAAATACTTTGAGTGCATTTTGTTCCGGGCTCATATTCCAATCTCTCTTTGTTTGAGCCTATCTTTATTTATGATTTTTTAGCTATTACATCCTGATTGCTAGGGCATCACCACCGACTACAAACGAATCCTACCTAACCAATCATCTGTTTCTTAAATGAGGAAAATAGTTATTGGTACCTGAGCTTAACCTTCAACAACTGAATGAACTTTACCAATTAAAATATCTTCAGCTAATATTCGGTTAAAGTTAAATATTACAGACTTAAATCCGTACTGATCTGCGAGATTGGAAATTTGAACAATCTCACTTTGGTCCAGAGATGAATATTCTCGTCCTATGTTAGGTACACTTCCATCCTCATACGAACCCCTATTTATGCCTTTGGCAATCATAGCGAATAGATCACCATGCTCATCAAATACTTGAGGTTCATTAATGACTTTATTCATATTCCCACCTAATTATGGCCTATAGTAAAGGAGGCATTTGACCACTTAGATACCGCAATACTAACAATGAAAAAAGGCACTACAAGAATAAGGTACTTCGCGCTCACATAGCCACTTGATGCAAAATAAACAACTATCGCAATCCATACTCCGACAAAAACAGCGTCTTGGGTATTTAGTGATCGTGTAAACATGACCGGCGTAAAAAAACCTGCAATAAATAAAGAGTTACCAATAGCAGCTATAATTGGATGTTTAGTTATCAGGCCAGCTAACCCCATTACCAACCCTAAAATAATCATCCAAACATAAATTGAAGATAACTTATCCTTCATATTCCACCTAAATAGTTTCCGGTGTAGATCAGTATTTTCTTGGTATCTGGCTAGATAAAACTGCAAGTACGATCTCTATTAAATCTCCACTTGAAAGCGTATTCCAATCACTTCCTTTTTTTTCGATACCAGCGGATTAGATACCCAAGCGGAATGGCCACCACGAGTACAGCTGCAATCTGAACAGGTGTTAGAGGCTTATAGACCAATGACACTAATAACATTGTCAGTGCAGGTGGCCAGAAAACCCAAGCGCTATCCTGTGTATTTGAATTTTCACCTATCCCTTGATAGCTAAAAAATTCCTGCCAAACGGGATCTACACCATCCCAGTAACCTGATTCATCGGAGTCCACGTCAACGGACGCAATATTCCCATACCGAACTTTCAAAATTATAGATTTCCCAAAATCATAACAATTAATATCTTGATTTAGATTCATACTGTAGAGAAGTAACTCCTGCCCATCTGGAGAGTACTCTACTTTGAGAAACTGACCAATCTCATCCACACGATATTCGGAACCATCACAATCTAAATCTTTTGTTTGATATCTACCCTGGTATTCTTCTGGGAGTAGCCTCGTAGGCCCATTCACTACAACATCATCATACATCCCCATATTCCTATACCTACTATTTACTATCTGTAAACACTTTGGTCTTGGCTGCTACAGCTGGAAACGGACGAGCAAAACCATGCAACCTGACGTATTCTTTATCAGCATCATCAGAAGCTCTCTCAGAAATAGATACGTGCTCTTCAGTAACCACCTAAACTTGCAAAATCAATAGTCGCTTGAGATTGACCTTGAAATGTAACGCCAATCATTGCCATGCCTAAAAATATAACCCCGGGAACTACAAGAAACTGAACTAACGCAACTATTGATGACACCTTCCAACCTCCCTTTGTTTGAGTCTACCTTTCTTTCTGGCTTTCTAGCCATTTCTTCCTGACTTCTAGGGCGTCGCCACCGACTACAATCGAGTCCCACCTATACCCCATCAAATAAGCCTGCTTTGGAGTTAAAGAACCTTCGGTGATCATATCTTCAATGGTAATTTTCATATTCCCATTAAGCTCCGTTTTGGATCGAAAGAACGTTATCGCGGTGTTTATAAACAGCTCGTACTACTTCTGAAGCATTGTTCAATGACTTACCATGGCTAGTGACGGCCTTAATAATTTCATCTGCCGAGGCCTCTATTAGGTCAGCCCCTAGCCCAGTTAGTTGACACGCTTTGCCAATATCAATAACCAGATTTTTTGGTGACTGGTCAAAACCACAAGCAGACATAACTGCCTGAGTTATCATTTTCCTATCAAAGACAGGCACATTCCCACCTAATCCTTATCCTTAGTTTCACCATCTTTTAATTCGGCATCGATCTCAGCCATTGCGCTTTCAATTTCAATCTCACGACCTCTAACGCCAGCTATTTGAGCCATTAATTTCTGGCCCTCTTCTGACTCAATGTCTACTTCACGCATATTCCAATCTCTAACGTTTTATTTCCCGGTCAATATCTGCGTAACCATCCAAGAGAGTATCGCGAAACATCGCCATATACTTTGTCTTGTCGAAGAAGCCACTTTCACCCGATGGATTGGACAGAGAAAGCTCTCTCAAGACTCGCATAATCGAATTAGCTTGATCACATGCTTCTTGGTTACGGCCTCCAGCACAATCCCCTTTCAAACTTTCATCGTTCCAATAATCTCTTATGTTAAAGTCAGCAGCTCGGAAGGGTTCTTTGGAGCGACATAAACCCTTAGATCTTCAAGACTACCCCAGGGTAAGTCGCTATGCTCAAAGGTAACCAGTCCGGCCTCGTCCACATCGCCAATAAATTCTGCAATTGTATTTTTGTATTTGCCCCATCCCTGGCTGTACCAGGTAATGTAATACTCGGCTCCAATTTCAAGCTGCGAAACATCGGTGATGCGAGTCCATTCAGTCGCTTTCCGGATAAATGCGCCTTCAAGTGGCTGAGATGTGATATCTATTGCTCCGGGCATATTCCACCTTTATGGTTTCAACCATCTATCCCTAAGACCATGAACCGCGCCAGCGGATACGGAAGCAGGGATGGAAAACAGTATTAAGGGAGGGGCTTGTATTAGGAGAAGCAAAGCCCCAGTAGTGCTCCCTAGTGCTACCGCAAAAATAAAATACTTTGCTGATCCAGGTTTAATTCTAGCAATAAAATTCATATTCCCATGGTCTCCCTAATTGATAAATCACATCAACTCACTGGTGTAACAGACAAAGGCTTTACGCACGACCGGCGCCGGGTCATCAATCCACATCGCCACGGATAACCATTCAACCTGGTTTTCGGTACACCGATCAAGCCATCATTAAAGTCTTTTTCGCAATAAATTGAAAAAGTAGAGTTAATTGCTGGTGGACGTATTGCCCATATGGCCCATCAATTTGTCACGCATGTCATGAAACTCGAACTGTTCAAATAACTGCATGAGGGCTTCGATGTTTAGACCTCTTCGGGCATATTGCTCATGGTCTTTCATAATGCACAAAGAATTTTCCAATCGAACAATTTGACGCATTTCTTTGAGCGTTTCGGCATTATCACGTATTCGTTCGCCGATAACTCCAGGTATTGCTTTTGAGCTGGCGATTATCATATCTAGTGAACCATACTTATTAACCAGATTAGCCGCCTTCTTAATTCCCAGTCCCTGGATGCCAGGGATGTTGTCTGAATCGTCGCCTGTTAGAGTTAATAAGTCACAAATCTGTTCAGGTGAAACACCATATTTTTCTTCGACTTTAGCTACATCAGTAATATTTCCATCTTTATCAATTAGCGATACGTGACTATTAACTACTGCAGCTAGGTCCTTATCCCGAGTTGCAACTTGTGTTCTAATTTCGCTCTCAGATGCAGAACGTGCAAGCGTAGCTATAACATCGTCCGCCTCAACTTCAGAAACTATTATAGGATTGAGTCCCATTGCTCCTGAGAAAAGGCGCACCTTTTCAATCTGGAATTCTAATTCGGTAGGCTTAGGAGGACGATTAGCTTTATAGCCAGGGTAAAGATAATGCCTAAAGTTGTCTCCTGGGTGATCAAATACCGTTGCCACCCACTTAGGTTTCTGCTGGTTAACTAGGTTACGCAGCATTTTGATTGTGATATAGAGAGCAGCGACGTGCTCTCCTTTTGTTGTAACGCGTGGTGTAGCTGCATGAAACGCCCTATGAATAAAGCTGGAGGCATCAATCAGGAGCATAGTCGGTTCCATTATTGTCTCCTACGCGAATAATTTGAATTGATCTTCGCTCGCTGTCTTGGCCTCTTTTTTGAGGGAATTGGTTGAAGGCCCCTCATGCTTTTCATGAGGTGTGGATGTGATCATTTCCAAGTAGGCCGCCTCCTCAAGAATCCGCGTATTGTGTTTTCTAGCTGCCTCTAATTTCTTACTGCCTACATTTTGCCCTACAACTAGGATATCTGTATTTTTAGATACTGACGATTGAGGGGTGGCTCCAAGCATCAAGGCTTGCTCTTCAAGTTTTTTACGAGGGTTCTCCATTTTCCCTGTAAAAACGATATTAAGTCCTCCGATTGGGTTGTCACTCTTGGCAACATTAGGGATTCCTGTAAGGTTAAAACCGAGATTAATCATGCTCTCGATTAGAGGCCACGTAGAGCGGATCTCTGAGGCAATTCTTGAAGCCTTAAGCTGGCCGAAAGAGGGCAAAGCCTGGATTTGCTCTGCAGTAACACTGGGAAGTTCTAATAAGGGGTAGCTGCTAAGTAGGCGCCGGCTATCGCCTTTCCCAAGGTGCCTGATACCAAAGCCAGCCAGGAAACGCCAGTCTTCTATTGGGTCTGTCAGCGAGCGGTTTATCTCTCGGACTAGGTTCTGGGCTTGCTTAGGGCCAAAGCCCATAGATTGGAAGTCTTTATCGGTTTGTTCATAGATTTTGGGCAACTCATCCACTCCATGCGTAAGCAGGGTGTCAATGGTTTTTTCCCCAAATAGATCTATGTTTCCTATAGTACTAAAGAAATGGCCCAGGCGATTGGCTATCTGGGCCTGGCAAGATTCAGTATTTGCACAAATAAGGAACTCACGTTCTCGGATAAGTTCGTTGTCACAGGAAGGACAAGTTCTAGGAAGTAGAGCGCTTTCCCCTTTTTTTACAACTCCGCATAACTTTGGGATAACTTCGCCACTTCTAACCACATTTACTATACAACCTCGGCCTATGTTCAAATTTTGGACGTTTCCTGCATGATGGCCAGTTACATTTTCAATCCATGCGCCTGATAACCAAACACGGTCAATTTTTAGTATTGGCGTGACACGCCCTGTTCTGCCAGTTTGCCAATATACACCCGTGACTGTACTTGTAACCATCTCACCTACTCTTTTCCAGGCTATCTGCCAGCGGTAGTGATGGCTGGTGTGCCCCATCGCTTCTTTAAGTTGATCATTGACAACCTCTATGACAGAACCGTCGGTGGGGTAGCCACAACCGGTTTCTAGTTGATCGCAAATGTCATTAAGCTGCGGTCCGGTGAGATCTTTTGCTGTGACCAGCTGTCCAGGAAGTTCAGAATATGGTGTGAAGTGCACGTGGCCTGCCTGGAGTGCTTCAAACACATCTTCATTAATTTTATCAGCGCCAACGAGCCCAACAATCACATTTCTAGGGTGTGAAAACTTTTCACTTAGGCCATTTTCCCAAGCAGATGAAAGAAGAACAATTTCTCCGAGGCCAGTGTTAGCACCCCCAATTGCTTGGACACCATGGTTGAACACATGGGTGACATTATTACCAACTTCGCCGTTACCTCGTGCAACCAGGTTATTTTTGGAATAGTTGCCGGCCATCCCGTCAAGTTTTGGAGTGATTCGATACTGGATTGAGGAAGTTATGATGCCAAGCTCTTGCGCAATACCCTCGACGCGCCTTACGAAGTTAGCCATATCCTTGGTGGTATAGGCTTTCTCTGTACTTAACATGGGACGCTCGTGCCTAACCTTCTCTGACCCGAAGTCACCTTCAGGCTCTACACGATTCAAAAAAGGATTGAGAGGATCACGCTTGTGGAGCTCAGCCAAGTAAACATGGTCATAGGTGGCATCATCAATAATGGGGCTTCCAGATCGATAAGCTTGGTTGGCTGCTTTTAGGAAGGATACTAATTCAGGGGTAGTCAACTCATTGGCCGGCTTCATTGTTTCCACGTCGTATCTCCAAATATGATATAGGTTTAACTATGAAAGTAGGTATCTAGCCTCCTTCGTCAAATCATATGGAAATCACTTCATCTCTTTAGGGCAGGGCATATCCCTTGTAATTACCACTCTATCAAGAAGCTCTTTAAGCTTGGTGCCATGTAGCTTTGTGTCTTTGAGTAAGGAATTTTCAATGGCGCTGAGAACCTCCTCATTATTCTTAAAGAATTCAGCAAGTTTCAATTCAAGTTCTAAGCGAAGCTCATAGAGCACCTTTAAGTTGTGATTCCATTTCTCTTCAGAGTTTGTATTGATGTAATAAAATGCCCCCATTCCATTAGATAGATATAGATCTGCGAGAGCTTCCCATTTAGACAAGTCATTTTCACTGCCAATGGAATATTTCTGGTAACGATAAAGTTCAGCTGCTCTACCAGCGAGGCAAAGTAGCATTTTCCACTCAAGGAGGTCAGACGGAATGGTTTCATTCATGATCTGAGATGTCACTCGTCCAAGGCTTTTATCCTCCTCTTTGATCGATACAGAGACGTTATGCGGAATATTGGATAGACATGAGAATAGCATTACATGACCTGCCTCATGAGAGGCCACTATTCGCTTAGTGCGGACCGTAGACGCACTTTTTTTTACGGATCCAGCGAAAAGTTTATGTAGAACTAGCGCTTGCGGTTTCTGATTTAGCTTTGAAATTAGTTTCCACAGGCAATGTGCAGCATAGGCCAGGGTGCCAAGCATGAAGATGACCGCTTTAGATTCGCCATCTAGGCCAATAAGATAAATAAAAAGATTGCTCAGATAGGGCCATAAGCTCCCTAGGATCAGAAGAAATAAAGATGTTTCAATTATCCTACGCGTGACAATGATGTCCCACCTCCTATGCTGAAAAGTTTTTATAAATAGCAAGAGGTATAGGATCCAGCACCCTATTGCAGCAATAGGGTTGATAACATCCCATAAGGTCTTACTTGAAGGAGATGTTAGTATTCGAGAGCTACACCAAAACAGGAGGAACAGCGGAAGGAGGGAAAGTATCAAACGTTTAGGGATACTAAGATCCATAAAAGTCAAGAGTGAACGAAGGGCTTTCATATTGCGCTCCTACATACCTGGGCTACGGTGGCGGGGTGTCGGTGCCTCTTCCTCGAAAGTAGCAGTTGGTATTTTTTGCTTCTCAGCCAATTTATTCTGGACTTTCTCATCGTCTGAAAGACGAGAATGGAGTTTTTTCACAGCAGCCAACCTAACGCACTCTCTTGCAGTACTTCGATCGTTAGAGCTGAGATCATGCAAGTCCATCGTGGTTTCAAGGTTAACTAAAGCATTTGTTACTGGATAGGCGAGGGCAAGGGAGTCAGTAGGATTGAACCCCATCTGGCTACCCAAACTAACAAGGAAGCGTTCATCCAGGCGGAGTAGGTTACCCGTCATGATTCCGTCACCGAAACCGACCTCGAATTGAGCGTCAGTCATTGGGTTAGGGAGGTTGTGAAAGCTTGGGCTTAGTCGCCAATTACCCATGCCCTTGTCATACATCTCCATATTTTCCAATCCGTTGGATGTATGATTCGTTGCTGCAGAAAGGACAGCACGGCGAAATAGCTCTTCCTTATCACTTATGGGGTCAGCGCTATACCTATCAATGGCGTGGACAATGTGGCGGTAGTTGGGGCGCTCGGTATTTCCAATCACCGGGTCTTCTGCAAGAAGAGTTTTAAAAGAAATTCGGTTATATTTGAGGATTCGCCGATAGCGGTCGCCATCATCATGACGGTCAAATTGTTCCGTTCGAGCATAGTTGTAAGAGAGTAAAACCTCTTCGCCACAATCTAATGGGACTACTTGATTTTCACATACGCTGATACCTGCATTTTTTTCAATAGTTGTGAATGTCGCAGTGATTCGAGCATCGTTGTAATATCCGGTTGTATTTAGCTTCGCTACAAACCGTCGGGCGACTCCATTTTTTTCTTCTTCATAATCGACCTTGGGCTTGGGCCCACGAAATGAACATAGGGCACCTTGTATCTCAGATGTTATTGGACTTGGGCTAGCGCCATTCTGGAATTCACGAATGGCTTGGACAAGGCGGCTGAGCTCATCTAGATCACGAATAGGTTGGTTAAATTGATCGTTTTGTGGGTTTAATTGAGGTGCTCCAAAGTCACCATGTGCAAGAGTCATAACATATAGCTTTTCAGCTTCGGTTAAACCCTCCCAGCGTTGATCAACTTCGCTGAGTAATTGCTGACCAAATTCACCGGGTAGAAAGCTCGCAAAGTAGTGTGGGACATGACCATTTCGACCCTTAACCACAAAGCGGCCACCATCGATATGTGGATCTAAGTGAGCTGGATCGACGGCTGGCCACTTCTCTTCAACATAAGAACGATCATAAGAGAAGCCTACAAAGCCCAGACGGTGAGAGGGGTCATTATCATAGACCAACGTACCTACTGGTAAATACCCTTGAATTTCATTGTTCCACATCGATAGTCGTATAAAGATCTTTCGAATTTCTTGACTCATCGATCTTTCTCCTGCTTAGCGCGGGCATTTAGCTTCCCTTGAGCATCAGTCATAGCTTTTTGTATTTGCGGTGAAAGCTCTTCTTCGACAAGAAGTAAGTATCGTACGCTGGCAGAGCCACCGCCCTCTAGAGCCTTCAAAATATCAGGCAAGGCACCCATTTCGTGAAGATACGCAGCATAGACTCCAAAAGTTACGCTGGTATCTCCTTTCTCTGCTCGACTAATACGGTTTCGGTCTACTGGCTGGCCAAAATACTTTTCCAGGTGTTTTCCAAAGTTAGTAGTACTTCGCAGCTCCTTCGGTAAGCCACGCCGATACCGGGCTAGTATTTCGCCGAAATAGGAGAGAAAGTTCTTCGGGTGCCGTTCATGGGGAAGTGGAGCTTCCTGGAACAGGCCCAGAGCATCCTTCACCTCGGTTTTTGGATCTTTGTCCGTAGTCCCGTTCATAGCCAAGTGCCGTTGAATAACAATGCCAAATAATAGGTAATTACAAGTGAACAGTTGATCCAATCATTCGAGTCACGTGTGTTGCTTGCAACAAAAAAAGAGCAAAAAGTGAAGATAATTAGGAGTTGCGATATATATGATGCAGTACAGCAGCGTGTATAAGTGAATTTTCTTTATAGTTGAGGCTCTAGTTAGTAAATAGAGAAATACGACTATGAACAAAAATCTATGCGCCTCAACTGTTCCAGTTCCAACCCTTGGTGAGCCATGTGCACGGCACTTTGAACGGTGTGAATTGGTACTTGCTGCTATCGATACTATAGAGAAGCCATCGCTTGAAGATCTCGTAACTGAAATAGGACTACCGCACAGAACAATACATGCGATCTTTAAGCGACTAAGTGACCAGCACCGAGTTGTCATTGAAAGGGTAAATGGGCGCCGACATGGTTACTACAAAATTACCGATTGGGGTAACCTTGATCGAACAAATATTGTTACCCACGTTCAGCATAGAAAAGGGATTTTGCCTCACGAAGTTCAAAAAGATTGCGCTCAGCATAATAGCGCGCCACAAAGTGTATAATAAACAATCAGTTAGGTTACATAAGTGGGCCTTGATCGCTGAAAAAGAAGAGGAAATCACATATTATTGCAAAAACAACTTTGATGAGCGATTAATGGATGAAAGATGTTGCCACTGAGGTATACAGAGCAGTCGTGGCTCTGGAGCAGGGCACGGCTTCACAGGGCTCGTATGCCAAAAAGCCTGAATCTAGTGAAACACTGGAGGTTACCTTTACAAAACGGTCTCGTCACCTTTTGAGAGTTCTCTCAGAGACCTTTGCACAGTCAGAAAGCGAATTTGCTTCTACGATCTTGAACCATGGGCTAAGTGACACGCTTAAGATCCTACCAGATGTACTTTCAGATAAAGAGTTTGCACAAGTCGAAGAGCAGATTGTCTCAGATATAGGGCTGAGTGCTTATCTAAGCTTACAGCCAGTGTTAACGTATCAGAAAGGTATAAACCTAACTAACTTTGCTGAAGTTTCAACAGGAGATGATGTTTATTTTGGAAGGTGGTTGGAAAAAGATGGAGTTGTATCAATTTGTGATTTTTACTCCCATGACTCGCTATTTATTTTTGAGATAAAAGATCGACCCATTATGAGCATTGATGGGGTTACTTGGCAATGGAGTGGCTTGAATGTTAAACCATTGTACGGAGAATCAATTAGTCACGAGTTATTTGTAAGTGCCCTAGAAAAAGCCGATATCCTAATATTGAATTCAGGTGAGTATTTTTATAAGAAAGATGAATATTCAAGTGAACTTATTTTTTCTAGCTTTAGTAATTCCGTATCAGAATCATGTGTAATGAGTAGTGAGTTTAAAAAACTATTCAGAGTAACCGAAACGCAGGGCAATATTTCTATTGAACCTACTTCTAATGTGTTTAGCGCTGCTGAAAAAGGTGAAGATGGCTTTTGGATTTGTGGACAATGTTCTTTACTACCAATTTCTGTCAACAATGTAATTATCTCTCCAGAGGATTAAGATGAATCGTCGCTTTTTAACTTCAAACGAAAAATCATTCCAGGCGATGATGAAGAATGACTTGAAATTCATAAAATCTAAGAAAAACAAAGACACATACACATTACAGCTTTCTCTTGAAGAGCAAGCAATTGCACAAGTATTTGCAAAGTCTTTGGGGGTGAATCTTGATGTTTATGTTGCCACCTTGATGGAGGCAGAGCTTTTAAGAATGACTAACATAAAAAAGCGTCGCGCGACATTTGAGGATTTGAATGAGTTTTATCGTGAGGTTGTAATTACCAATCAAAAAACGGAAAAAGAGTTAGAAGGATTAGTTGCTAACTATCAGCCTATAGCTTTATCACACCTGAAAAATGAGGAGCTCATAAAGCATGCTAGAACTCGTTTAGGGTTACGATATAATAACTACAAAGCTTTCAAGCTTGCTAGCTTTGATGGTAAACCGTCCATAGAAATTATTTTTTACTTAGATCAGATGTCTTCTTCAACTGACTATCGTCAGGCTTGGCTAGGCATAAAAGGTACTTCTTTAAAATATCTGTCATTTAGTAACATTAAAGATCTATGTGAATATCTGCAGCAAATTACACTATGCGCAAACTTATATGACATGCATTATATGGATTTAGGTCCACGAGGACTCCGTCAAGCTCGGTGATTCCGAGAATTATAGCGATCGATCCTATCTATTATGAATCGAAAAGTGGATCTTGTATAAGGTTTTGTTAAAAACTCATCATAACCCGCATTAAAGCATCGCTCTCTATTACGAGTGGAGGCATCTGCCGTGAGAGCAAATATTGGAATATGGCCAGAGTCTTCTTCTTTTTCCCACTGCCTAATTTTACGGACAAAGTCATAACCATTCATCTTGGGCATATAACAATCGACGATCAAACCATCGAAATGATGAGATTTGTAACGTTCGATACCTTCTTGTCCATTTTGTGCAAGAATTAAGTCAATCCCAGCTATTTTACAAAAGCTGGAAAAAAGTTGTCGATTCATGGCCGAATCCTCAACATATAGAATAGATAAACGCTTTTCTACGCTATTTTTTATCTCATAAGGGATAATGTCTTTAGCAGAGGACACTGGAAGCTTTAAATTGAAGTAAAATCGAGATCCTACACCTAATTCAGAATGTTCAAGGTTAAGCTCTCCCTTTATGCGTTCAGCAATCTTATGAGCAATTGTTAATCCGGTGCCTAGGCCTGAGTATTGTTTGTCAGATGGCTTTTCACCAATATGGAAAAGTTTAAATATTGATTCTTTTTCGTTGTCGCTAATTCCTACTCCAGTATCCGATATAACAAAATGTAGATTTACATTTCCCTTTTGAATGGAAACCTCAACTGTAATTGAGACTGTCCCTTGTTCGGTAAATCTAATGGCGTTTTCTAATAAGCTATTAACAACTTGGCTAATCCTAACCCAATCACCCTTCACATATAGTGGAGAGTCTATTTCTAATCCTTTAATCTCAAATTGATAGTCCAGACCTTTTGAGGTTGCATTTTCATAATGTGACCGAAAAAGAATATCTAGAGAATCGTAAAGTAGGAATGTAGTCGGTCGTAGCAATATCTCCTGATGCATATCTTGAATAGAGGTCAATAAATCATCTACCATTATTGTCAGATCTTTTGAGCTGGTTTTTGAAATACCAAGGCTACTAATAGCGTCTTTTAGCTCGGTTCGAATGGCGATTAATTGAGAGAACTGTTCTGGTGTGACGGAATTATTTAATTCCATGAGTTTGTGTTGTGCGCACAAAATAAATTGCTCAACAAGGTCAACCCCGGACACAACACCTGCTAATGGATGACGCATTTCGTGAGTCACATTTGCTACAAAAATATCTTTTTGAGCGTTTGCCCTGTCAGCTTCTTCACGCGCTTCAGTGGCAATTTTTACTTGGTGTTCAAGCTCTAATGCGCGCTGCTTAAGTGTTAGATTGGCTTCTCTAATTTGTCGAGTTTGATCAATTTGAGTTCTTGCAACACGTTTTAATGCTTGCTGGACACGTGTGAATTCATCATCTCCCTTGTCATTTCTTTGTATCCAGTCCAGATTTCCCTTCTCAAACTCCAAAATATTATTAAGAATCGAGGAAAGAGGATTGTTAAAGCTTTGGTATAGAGCATAAAAAAGTGGAGAGCATATTAAAATAATAATAAATAGTATTGCTAAATCTCCAATAGCAGCTTGCCATGAATCTTCCTCGACAATTGCCTGGTCCACAAAGAACTTTAGGTTCCCAATTTGTTCAGCATCACCTTTACTTACGCCATCGTTAAAGTCAATTTCATCGAAACTGGGAATGATAGGTTTGTGGAATATTTTGTGTTCGTAAACAGCAACATTTGTACGAGGAGATATGTCACCTACTTGAGCAAAAATAGTGTTATCTACATCATATACAATTACTCCATTTACCGCTGTATCTGAAATCAGACTATGGAGTACTTCTTCTAGATCCTTCTTTAGGCCGCGACTAATAAATTGCGCTGAAGTTTTACCTACAGCACTTTTTACAACTGACCTAAGCTCAACACTTCGAGCATTAGAAATGCCTTGTATATGAGAAAATGATAAGGCAGTAGAAAATAGGTAGTACACAATACCTGGAATAAAGAACATCAAAAGTAATCGTTTCTTGATCGAAACATGGCTTCTTAGGTAGCGGATAAGGGCTTTCATGTATCACCCCCTTCCGAAACAATTTGCGTAATTCTTTTGTGAACCGACTTTTCGTTAACAAAGGTCAAATCGAGGGAGCGGAGAATGTACTTATTAAGGGCGACCTCAAACAATTCGGTATAGTGAGGCGGGTCAATAGGCTGTTCGTTATTAATTCTATTGACTTGTTGATAAATTGAGTGGGCTATATTGTCTACTGAAGAATAAGTAGTGGCCGCGCCACCATTTTTCACAAGCCCTCGACTATATCCGATAACTCCCTGACGATTAATGTCATAACTGGAAAGTAAAAGTTTCTCTAATGAAATTTGATCAAAAAGCTCCTGATCTTTTAATAAAAGCAAAGTCTTGGCACTGTTCGTAGCTCTAATGAAGTTTGAGGTGGATTTCACATCACTTAGGTTCACGATATTCAATTTAACATCAAGCTCTTTTGAGGCTTCCTCATATTGTGAAACATACGTGCCAACCTTTAAGGAGCTTATAAGAACAGATGTTGCAGAGGTTCCATATAGAGCTTTTACTAATGCTACCTGCTTTAGTGGGTCTGGATCTGAATAAATTGCACTTATGTGCCGACCTCTGATTCTTGGTGTTTGCTCTATGATTGACTCAAAAGAAGATTTGGATACAAAGACAGCAAGCACGGGTGCATTTCCGGGCCCAGCTAAGACATCTCTCAGGGCCTCTGGCCCTATTGCTACAACTAAGTTGTTGTAATCACTGAGGGCACCAGCTGCAGTAGTTGGGATTGACTCTATCGGTCTTTTTAGATAAGTCGTGGTACTTGCTTTTAACCTACTTGATATCTTTCGCGCGTGATCGCCAAAGGATTTTGGCTCGGCAAAGAAGACTTCTACCGCCCAAGCGGGAAGTGGCATAAGTGTACAAATTGAAAATATTAGCAATGTTAAAGCCGGCCGAAGGGGCTTTCTTCGCACCAGCCATAAGAACCTTGAAAGCAACACGAATGCCTGTAACCGTATGAAATATATAGAAATTATTGCTGTTGTGAGTCTTGATAATCGATACTTGACCTTTTAAATGATATCGAATGCTCTTCATGCCGAAGGAAATAATTAACAGATGTAGAAAATTTATTATAATCTATCACAGAAAAGGATTTTTTCGAAAATAGATTACAGATGGTTAATTATTGATCAGCTGATGCAGAAATGTAGTAGTCAGCTGAGAGTAGGGTGATTAGATGAGCGTGAGCGATAAAGTCGTCGTATTGGAGCTTAAGCGGGAGTTTCAGGCATCTCCTGGGGTGGAGATAGCAGAAATACACGCTGGCTTTTCTCGTCGCTTGAATTATCTGATCGAAATTAGTGACATTGACGCGCCGTCTATGAATGATGGACGTATAACATTCATAGCAGAAATACTAGATGTAAGCCGGCCGGCAGTGACTGATTGGCTCTCAAAAAACAAGCCACCGAAGGAGACCAATCTTTTCGAAGTGGTTGGTTACTTCTTAAAGCATATTGAGGGTGGTGACGATATTTTACCTGCAAGGGTGGTATCGTGGTTGAGGTATGGGGAGGAAGTTTCCCCTTGCCCCTTTCAGGTTGAGTATGAAGATCAAACACACAAAGAGCTCATGCCCTTAGCTGCAAGTATTATTGTGAGTGAAGCCAAATCAATGGGGTTAGGTGCTACTAGTTACGACTTAGGAAAGGTTCTTCCAAAAACAGTTTCCACGCTGGCTGATTTTGAGCTTCGCACTATAGAAGATGTACAAGATGTACACCGGCAGATCATCCAGCAACATATTCAGAACCACTCTCGTTAAGTTTTGCTAAGCGCTAGAGTCTTCATTGTTTCCTTTGGTGACTCTATAGTGCGCAGCTTCGGCGTAGAAAAAAGTTTCCTTTTCTCTTTAAAATCCTATTGACACATACTAATGTGCGCTTAGAATGCTTTTAAGCATAGAAAAAAACTACGCGACGAAGAAAAAATCTACAGGTTGTTTGGTAGGTTATGAAATATAACCCCATGGTATGAAGGTATCTTTTCTTAAACAACTTAAGCAGTATGGAGACAGGCTATGAGTGTCGGGAGTGACAATTCAGGTAGTAATGTACAAGTTGCAGCACGCGGTGATTTCAGAAAATTGGCTTTACTGGCAGCTATCAGTCGTATTCCTCAACCTACGGAGAGGGATATTACCGAGGCTACGAACATCCCTAAACGCTGTGTGCACTCAACGATCAAGTCCTTGGCCAAGCTAAATGTTGTGATTAGTAGAGATGGTGGGCGAAGGTACGGACACTACGCAATTGCCGATGAAGGGGCATATAATATTGAAAAAATACCTACTGTCCTGAAAGAAAACTTTCCCGAAGCTTTCCAAAAGATCGAAGATTGGGCCTCTAGGAAAGAGGAGGGGACTGCCTTAGTTGAATTAAACTCAAAGTCCGACTCAAAGTCCGACTCAAAGTCCGACTCAAATATTACGGAATTTCGAAAGCCCCAAGCTATCCCTACCCCCCCCGTGACACAAGGTGGAGGTGTAAATGCCCTCAATCAAGGGTAGTTGGCTTTAGGCCTTATCCCACTACAAAGTATTTAGACCGATACTGACAGTTAAGTTATAAGTCAGACATGGTTATCTTGTGCCAAATATATCAATAGCTCATCATTTTTTTTGTAAATAGCCACCAGATGCTTTAATCCTTAAGTAGGTGGCTTCCTCACTTAAGATCCATCGCCTATCGAATATATTGATTCGATCAGTAATTTCTCATTTTCAGAAAATAGCATTCCCATGACCCCCCGAATTTAGTAGCTTTGAGGTGAACCGACCTTGTCTGATCGTCCAATAATATCACAAAGCCGGTCATTCCTGATTTGTGATATTCGGTAAATCGTCTAAAGAAAGAAATTATTTCAGGTTCTGGCAGGGCTCAAATCGTTGAATCACCGCAAAAGCGCGAAGCCCCGGCTCGGGAGCTGATCAAGCAGGCAGGCGTTCGCTAGCTACCCTAATGGACAGGAAGGGATGCTCTCTGCACTTGATACAACAGGCCCTGAGACACTCCTCACCTGATATGACGTTGATTTACATAGAGGCCTGGGAGAGGCGGATATCTGAAGCTCTTAGGATGACTCTTAGTACGATTAAGCTGCCTAAAGTGGATTGAGATTTAGCTTGAGCCAAATAACCGTAGCGTTATACTTTAGGTTGTGATTTCAGTAGAGGTATTAATGTGAAAAAGTTACCCATCAAAGACATGATAGACCGGCATTATAGTGGCGACCGCAACCTGGTAGCTAGTTGTGCGGGAGTATCGAAGGTACAGCAGGTCAACAACTGGGTATCCAAAGGGCGAGAAGTAGTTGAGCTGAAAGATGGCGGTTTTGCTCTTCTATCCGATAAGGTAATAATCATCAAAACACCAAGCGAATAACGATTGCACCATATAACCGTAGCGTTATAATCAATTGTATCTTTACTACAGGGTGCAGCGATGACAAAGCAGCTGATAAAACTAGCGAAAAAGTGAAATAACTCGTCAACAGATTGTGATTTTTGAAATTGGACTCGAATAAGGCAGTTGCTCGCTACAAAGCACTTGGGATAGCCGAATAAGGATTGGAATATGACTGAGAAGAATGAAACTCTGGACCCAGAACAAAAAGCTAAATGGGATGCTGGTGTGGCTGCCGCTAAGCAGGCAATGGCAGAGTCAGACAGACCAATTATGTTAATGGATGAAATGCCTGGGGTGGGATTGGAGCCAGATATAGAGGCGATGGGCTGGAATTCTGTCTGGGCCTCCGAAGAAAACAGTGCTCGCTGGACAGCATCTAGCCAGAACACTGATAAGGTTTAAGGTAGGAATATGAACATAAGAACTGTAGAGGATATTTTCGAAGATAACTGGGATGGATTTCATGATGCGATTGTGCAATCTTTAGATATAGCGCCCTCCAAAGCACAGGCAGTAGAACTCTTTAGCCAGCTACCCGAACATCTCCGGGAAAAAGCATTCCAGTGGGGACTTAGTGATTCTGAAGTTCGGGACGAATCTTATCAGGCTATTAAAGAGCTTGGATTGACTATTAATACGGATGCCTGAGGTGGGAATATGAAATTTACTGTAGAGCAATATGACACAGCAATATCTGCATTACAGGAAGCTAAAAAGCAGCTTATAGAAGGTACTCAAGATAAGGGTTGTGGCATCTGTGGAGATTGTTGTCATCCTGACTCGTGTGGCCACAACCCTTTATATGCCCAATATCTATGTAATTTGGTCTCGGATCAGTCAAAAGAATTACACAACACTCTGCATTACCTGGGAGGATTTGATCGCTTTATGGGGGAGAGTGTCGGGGTAGCAAGGGTCATTAAGCCATAGAGCTAACAAGAGGATCATAGGAAGATGGATAACAACACTGCTGAAATTTCTGAAGTCATAAATCAAATGAGCAGATGGCCCTTTGCATTTATGGTTGCAATGATGGCTATGGCCATTTTGTTTATGCAAGGTGTCTGGAGCACTATAGCCGGGCTGTATTTCCCATATGCCTATGAGGTCATTGTCTTCCCCTCTGTTGTGTATGTTGTCTACCAGCTATATGTAGCTTCACGAAGTCTACAGGCCAATACACACAAAATGATTGCATTGTTGGCGTCATTTGTTGGTCTATTTTTACCAGCTTTCTACCTCTATGCCTCTGGTCAAGTCGATTTACACGGGATGGTTTTTTCTGATTACTCCTCTGAATTGAATCACATGCCGGGAGCATCTTTTTTGCCTTTCTTTTTCCTTGCAGTTCTTCTGTCTCCAATAAAGACAGCAAGCATTGATCAGCGGCAAGGCACAGGGGGCGGCGAGTAGCCGTATTGGAATATGTTGAGTTGGATCTTAACGAGAATTAAGACGGCCCAGGAAGGTGATCGCTTGTCATCGGACAGCATTGATTCTGCAATTTCCGAGATAGAGAAGCATGGGATGAAAGCCCATTTCTATCTGGCTGGTTTAGGTAACCGAGAAAATAAAGAGCTTTCCTACGCGCTGGATACGTTAGTGGCTGCGGGCTTCATTATCACCGATTCTCAAGGCTCTTTAGTTGGTGGAGTCGCCACAAAAAATCTGAGTAGCGAAGAGTTGATCCAGCAGCGCAGAGCAACATTTAAGATCGTTAAATAGGGAGTTATAGGAATATGGATAAAGAGTTGATTAAAAAAGCGATAGCCTTTGGGTATGAGCTGGGGTGCCGTGCGACTGAAGGTGCATACCAGGATGATGCAAAAACCGTAGCTGAATAAGAGATAGAAGAGTTCCTGGAAAGCATTACTGAAGGGTGATGGTAATGAAACAAAGGGAAGTGATGAGAATATGGAATTTTATTTCTATTTAACAATTGCCCTGCTAGTAACAATGCCATTGTTGCGAGTGGGCTGCGCGAAAAACGGTATAAACAAAGTAGCAGCTACCGCCGCTATCGCCACCTCGACTATATGCTGGATTGCAATCGTCTGGCATTGGTTTCCTGCATCGAATATCTATGTTGCGGCGGCTGGAGTAATTGTGATCTTTGAACTTGGACTACTACTATCGAATAAAGCAGTTGCTCGCTACAAAGCACTTGGAATTGCCGAATAAGGATTGGAATATGAATTTATATTTAAAAACAATAATCTTGATTAGCTTTGCAATTCTTATTGGGTGCGAATCAGATTTGAGGAAAGAGGACAAAAAACGGATCGATACGCTTAATGACAATCTTGCGCAGGTTAGTGAAAAGTTAAACAACATAGATAATGCGAAGTCGGTGGATTCCTCTGTTGAGAAGAAACCACCAATCTACGTACAGCCAAGATTCGAATCTGACATCGATCGCGCCTTGCATGAGCTTGAAGTCCGAAAAGGTTTTACTCATCTCAAAATTTACCCATTAGGCAATGGCAACTACAAGGTTGAGGCAATCACACGGAACCGCGTTGCGGCTGTAAAAGAAATATCTTTGCCAGCGAGTATCGCTGAGAGGGCTGGGGCTGCTAGAGGATATCAGGTAGAGATTAGGCGATTGATCAATCAGAGTGAGCGTGGTGCCGAAAAGGAGCTTGTCGTTGAGGTAGTGCGTTCGATTCTACAAGGATGAGTTGGGGTATTGGAATATGGATATTGCAAATAATTTAGGGCGGATTTGTATCTTAGCTCTGTTTCTATTGTTTGGAGTTGGGTTAATCGAAGCTGTAATAGGCCCTATTGGAGACTGGAAGTATCTATATCAGGCTATTGTGATAACGGTCTGGTTGTATTGGGATGCTAAGAAGGGCAATGAAGAAGCACTTTAAATTGGCCGATTCAGATCTTTCAGGTAGGGACAGTAAGTAAAAATAGGAGTAATGGAAAGGTGAATTATTCACGTTTAATTTTTAGTATATTTTTTGGTGTTCTTTTTGGAGTGCTGGGTTTCCAAGTTTATGAAGAAAAAACCTATAAAGGGATGTGGCAGCAATTTGGGTTGATGGAGATGGTCCCAGCTCTTGCCTTGCAAACCTTTAGTAATCCTCGCTTTTACGTGCTTCATGTTAGGGAATATAGCGATGGAGAAGATTTATTTACTGTGCTTGTGGATTGTAAAGAGGATACTGATTCCTGCGCTTTTTATCAAAGTGGAAGGGAAATGGGTACTACCTATACAGGTAATGGCTATGCGGTTATAAGAACCATTGATGGTGAAATACGAATCTTTGCGGAGGGCTTCTATAAAAATCCTAAAAACTTCGTCACTTCGCTGAAGGACAACATTGATAATATTGATAGAGCTTTAGAGGGGTAGTTGAACACAAGCACCAGTGAGGCGCGGTGATTTGGGTTAAGCAGTACTAGAAGGAATTATTGGAAGATGAGCACAGCCACAAAAACATACTTAGTCATTATCGGTTTGGCGGTAGCAATTATTGTTGGTCTTTTAATTCACTCCTATTTAGGCCCTTGTGAGCCTATATGGGGAACGGTAATTAACTCATGTGACTAGGTGGTAATATGGCTTACGAAGATGAAGAGGAAGTAAATGAAATTTACCAGGATGGTTATCGAGCGGCATTAAATGGTATATCAGAATACAAGAATCCATATACTGGAATAGCTGCTGAGTTCTGGTCAGATGGTCACGCGGACGGAATAGAAGATTCTAAATAAAAGGGCTAGGTGGAAATATGAAAATAAAAACCATTATAGTATCAATACTAATTTTGTTACCAGGTATTTGCTTTTCTTCGGAGGAAAAATTACTGTGCGACACTCTGGGAGCTGATAGATGTAGTAAGCTACTTTTACAGTCGTTTGAAGCTTTAGAGCAGGTTAGGAAGCAAAGAGAAAGTTTGATTGGTGTGCTGAAACGAGATGGCTATAATAAAAAACTATAAGTCAAATTGAAAGTCTAATAGCGGAACAGGATGCACTTCACTCCGAGCTTTTTATTCTTTTGTCTGGTCTTGATTATCAGTCGGTAACAAAAACACCTTTATAAATAGCTGTCTTTAAATATGGACTCAATTCCAATAATCGAAAAAGATTCTGGGAGTAAAGACCAGTTTCGTTCATAAAGTCAGGGAATGATAAGTCAATATACGTCTTATTCTCAGGGTGAAGTGATTGCTGAATTAGTGCCTGAATTGTGGTGCGATGAGAACCTTTTGCTAGTTCATCAAATCAACGTATCAACACCAGGGAGGAAGCAAGAGACAGCTATTATCAGGTGGCTCGTAAAGCAGTCCTCACAACTCATTCATCCTGTCCATGTTATAAGCGGTGGTATGCCTTTTTGGATGAAGCTAAAAGAGATATGACCAGACAGAATTGCCAGCTCGGATTTAAAGTGCAGTGAATACAATGAATTACTAGCGTTGAGGTAGTGCGTTCGATTCTACAAGGATGAGTTGGAGTATTGGAATATGTTGACCAGTAGAAAGAAAGCTCAGGCAGACAAAGAGGCTGCATTAATTGAGGGCAGGGATTCTTACATAGCATCGCTGCAAGCGTGGCTTAAAAGATATGCTGAATTAATCGATAAGCGTAAGATTATTTGTGAAGACTAAGGTTGGAACATGACAGATACAAAGCCAGAGCGGCCTGATGATATTATGGAGTCAGCAAAGCGCGATGCCGCTGATAATCCAGGAACTGAAATCGTTGCTAATCTCAACGAAAAGGAAGTCTTTAAGGTTACTTATGATTCCACAAACGACCAGTTCAACTGTGCTAGGATGCTAAAGTAAGGACTTTGGTATTTCTTGGATTGCTTTGGCAATCTCACTCAATATCTGATTATCGCTAGGTGGGAACATGAATAAAAAAATTTACCTTTCTGTATTAATCACATGGGTGATATCCGGTTGTTCCTCTGAGGAAACGGATCGCGAGCTCATTGAGGAGGCAGTGGAAAAAATTCCTTATACGGAACCGATGTTCATGCCAGTAAACGCTAATGGTGAAGAAACTATTCACTGCCTATCGAAGGCAATAGCGAAGAAAGTGGGTGATGAATATTACGTTATAGGTGTTCCTCTAGCAGATAGTGAAGGCAGATATGACTGCCGGAACTATGTTCCTGAGCAATCATAAAAGTCTTCCAGGTTGGAATATGAAAGTTTTATCTGTTTGTTTGGTTGCGATTCTATTAGTTGCATGTGACAAGGCTAATGAGGCCGGTAACTACATGGTTGAAAAGTACGAATTGGCTGACCAATACCCTGATACCCAAAGCGGTGTTTCTGAGGCAGTGGGTATATTTATGAGCAAACTAGTTATCCATAGTGGTGGCCCCGCTCCACTAATGTTTGCCCTTGAAGATGGAAGACGGTTATTGGCAGAAGTACGCCCTTACGGTAAATACAGTTTAGAGATCATCCCTATGTCCATTTATTGCAATGATATTGAATCGAAGGTTAATGGCGCAATAGGCAACGTTTTTTTGGACACAAGGGCAATTCCAGAGAAAGTTGTCTTTCAGATTTATTCCAATGAAAAATTCACCATCTGCGATTCAGAATAGGTATGGAAGATGTTTTTTTTCCTAAAAAATTTACATTATGTAAAGCTACATAAGTTAAATAGGCTGGGTTATCAGCTATTGCGAATTTCTCGGCTCCTTGTTTTAGGAGCCATTCTTCCTGCCTTAATGTCTATTTACGAAATGGCATTCAATCGACAGATTGATTCTGCTAAGTTCTTGCTCTTCCTTGGTATGATGATAGTCGCTCATCTGATAATAATTCTGGTAGACGAGTCAGAGTTTGAGATGCAGTGCCGAAATAACCGGCTAAAGGCTCTAGCTCGCTCTAAGGGGCTTAGTTGGTGCGATCTAGCTGAACAGGAAATTAAAGGTGCCAACAATTCATTAAAGCCTATTTGAGAATATTGGAATAACTATTAATACACATACCTGAGGTGGGAAGATGCAGTTTGAAAATATCAATAAGTATATCGAGGCTACCAGTAAGCACTTAGGTGTCGAAGATGAGCGCTATGGTGGCGGATATAGAGCAATTGTCGCGCACCGATGCTGGGTCGATTTCCTGTTTGACAAGCTTGAAGGTGATGACCTTGATGGCATACAAGTACAGCTGTTTTTTACTGAAAATCCATTATTCCCCGCTGCTTACGGCGGCACAGCCTCAGAGGCGCTAGAAAATCTCGATAAGAAACTTGGTGCACTATATAAATTTGAGCCGAAGGATGGTCCATATCGCTGGCGAGCTATTCCTAGATATAGCCTGAAGGCACAACACGATTGCGAGCCCGGTGAAGAGCAGACTTATTACGACGTGGATTGGGATGATGTTGTTTCTGATCTTCGTACTTCCAGCCGCTACTTCTACGAAGACTCGAAAGAAAACTCAGGCCCTCGGGAAAAGCGAAACTTACATGCCCTTATAAATTATAGATATGAGGGTGATTTTAATCATCTTCAGAAGCTATAGGGAGAGCATTGGAATATGGCGATAAATGAAAGTGCACACGTAAACGCCCCTGATAAATACAGAATTGGTCATCATTATGATATTGGTGATCGTTTTGTATTCTTTACTTTTGATGACTCGAATATTAGTGCAGTAGAGCTTGCTGTATATCTTCAATTTAAAGCTGAAGAGCTATTCGATAGTAGTATTTGCCTCGACAACTTAATTGTTGTGAAATTCCTTACTCTATTTGGCGCAAAAGAAATCTCTCAAAAAGTGGTAAATTTCAAAGAAATCGATATGCACCATGATAGGGAAGAGCGATGTGGGGATTGGTATAACAGTTCATATAAAGCCTTTGATCAAGAATTTGGAGGTCAGGCAGAAACCTTTCTGAAGCAAAGTAGAGATACATTGGAAGGGTATGAATCATAGTTTTAAATACTAAATAAGGAGACCATTGGAAGATGAAGGTGCGCAAAAAACACTTAAAGGATTTTTTCTTTATGCTGGCAGGAGCAGTTTTTACAGCCATTTGTATAGCGTTGCCGGCTGTTTCGCTGGCTACGGCTTTCGAGAAGTGGCGCTTCGAGTAATGAAAAACGGGTAATGGGAATATGAATAAAACAACATTACAAGAAATAGCAGGCACAAAACGTTTCTCAATATTTATTTGCCTTTTCTTCTTCACCACCTCATCAGCTTCAGCGCAAGAAAACTGGAGAGGGCTTGTTGTTGAGCCTGAAAACAGATGTTCTCCCTATGATAAGAAAGCTCAGTATCCATACCCACAAAGTGTCGAAGACGAAGTCGTAATCAAAATGGGGGGAAATGTTTACGGTCCATATACTGGTCGATATTTTGTTTCTGATACTGAAACAGATATAGAGCACATTGTTGCAGCTTCGGAGGGCCATGATAGTGGATTATGTTCAGCGTCGGCAGAGAAAAGAGCGCAGTTCGCTACGGACCCTTTGAATCTTACTTTGGCCGCTCCCGAAATAAATCGGTGTGGAGCCAATGGGAAATGCGGGCTAGATGCTGCTGAATGGATGCCAGAAAGGAATAAATGTTGGTTTGCAAACCGGATCGTTGAAATCAAGGTTAAATATAATCTAAGTGTCAATCGAAGCGAAGCCGATGCTTTAGAGAAGGTGCTAGTTAGTTGTGAAAGCTTTGAAATGATCTTCTTTCCGAGATCAGTTCAGGGTGTGATCGAAGCATCAATAACAAATCAAGGGAATGTTCTTGCGATGTATGACGATAATGACAATGGCCGAATCACTTGTGCGGAGGCGCGTGCTCACGGCCTGGCCCCGGTAACGCGAGAACATCCCGCCTATGAGTTTATGAATGATAGTGATGGTGATGGCGTTGTATGTGAATAATGAGTTATTCAGAGGAATAGGTAAGAATATGCGTATATATAGGAAAGGAATATTGTTGATATTGGCTGTTTTCTTTGCGTTGGGGACTGTATACCTTGGAAAAGACTTTACCTTCTGGGAAGAAAGCCAGTCAAACATGTTGCTTGCAATTACAGGCGGCCTTTTAACCATTGCATATAGACTTGCATTGGGTGCCTTTGTAAAAGAAAGACTTGATACGGAAAACCACACGGCCAGAAGCTACGAGGTATAGAAAGGAGATCATGGGAAGATGCTGGAAGCAAAGTTAACGGCCCATGTAGCTCTTGATAAAGATCGCTATGTAATATCTGCGTGCGCTGATGATGCACCAGATATAGGGGCATTTATCTCAAAGCATGTTAGTGCTGGGGATGCGATTTACAAAGTACCTAAGCAAGTGGCCAGGGAAGTGCTTTATACAACAGTTCCTGTTGATTGGCCAAATTGCTTAACGGCATAGGGAGATTGAAAGGTGTCATCAATAATTGCGTTAGTTCAGTTTCTTGTGGTTATCGGGGTTATATTTTTAGGCATGGCAATGGTTGGCGTTACATTTCAAGGTCAATCTCAAGTAACTAATGATTTTGCAAGTTTCGGTGGTTACTGTTTTCTGCTGGCATTTGTAATTATAGCAATTGTGACTATTTCAATTACTATGTACCAAAGCTGTTCTTCTATCTCCAATAAAGACAGCGAGCATTGATCAGCGGCAAGGCACAGAGGGCGGCGTGTGCCCCTAATAGATAGGTTTTGGGAGTGATTGGGATATGGAAAAACAAAAAGACAATACTTGGACATACGTGATAGTAGCTCTCCTTCTGGTCTCGGTGGCATTACTCTTCTCAGTTGAGGATGAGCTGAAATCTCAGAGAACCCCCGAACAAATAGCTGCTATTGAGCAACAGAAGAAGCTCGATGCAGAAGCTGCGGAATATATTGCTGATCAGCACGAAAAGGAAATTAATAAATGGCGGGATAAAGAGTGGACGGACTTATCGGCGCCCGATGAGTATATGATGAAGGCTATTTCACACGAGTATCATCTTTGGGTTTTATGTTTTTTGCTCATTGCGTCCGGTCCTATTGTAATGCGAAAGCTTAAAGGGTTTTAAGGTGGGAATATGGCAGAATTCTCAAAGGGCCAGAAAATACGAACAACGACCAAAGTTCGTGACAGTGAATCTGGTTATGTATTTGAATCGGGCACTGTTGGTGAGTTTTATAATAGCTGGACTGGCCCATATTGCTCTGTGTATTTCCAGTGTAAAGATGGCGATCCACTCGATAGCGGTGAAATGGAAGTTATGTGTAAGCTGACTGACATAGAACCTTACGAAGAGGCTTAGTTGGAGTATGAAAAAAGTCAGTAAAGCATCATTGGTTCTCTTTGCGTTCAGCAGTCTTTTTTTTCTGGGTCAGGGTATGACCAGCGCGTGGGGTATTTGGTTTGAAGGGGATACTTCTCTTCCTTATATCGGATATGAATTGATCTGGACTGACGATTCTCCTATGGGAGCAATGTTTGGAATTTTTTATTGGGTGTGTGCTGGCATTGCCGCTTTTTGTCTAAGAACAATTCCAGTCTTTGCTGGTATTGCATGGTTTACCTTTTGCAAAAACCGAAAATGGATATAGGAGGGAATATGTTTGGAAACAATAAGCGTGAGCACGAGTTAAACCTTGAGAAAGAGAAGACCAAACGGAGTCTGATTGATGCCTGTGCAGGGTATAAGCCAGTTCAGGTTACCACCGATAGTGGTGAAATTGCTCTAATTCAATTGGAAGGCATCAAATCAGTTCGACAAGAAAAAAAAGGGTGGTACTACGACGATCCTGATCGAAACACACTGTTAATCAAGTACCTAGATGCTTCATGGGAACGGCTTGATATGACTGTAGAAAGGTTTTGTGATCAAACTGGTTACGATAAAGAAGGCGTGATTGGAGTATGAAAATTGTAAGAATATTGGCAATGATTGCGGCAGCCATAGGCGTTGAGGTTGGTATAGACGGTTGGTTAAAAGCCAAGTTGGAAACTATAATATAAGTATGTGACTGTTGTTAAAAATGAAAATTTTTCAAAAGAATCATAAGCTTTAAAAATTTCCTATATTCGACAATATCGGAAATAACGGGGCGTTTTTGGAACATTTTGCTAATTTATTGCCAATTTGTGTAATTATTTTCCAGGTAAGCACTTAAATTTGGAACCTTTCACTCAAGCTGTAGCCTAGTAACCTTTTTGTATTTCAGTATTTCTGGTCGCACAAGTTAAGTACTTAATTTTGCCAACTAAAGTACTTAATTCCCAACTAAAACACTTAATCGTGCGACCATTCACTCAAGTTAAATACTTAATTTCCAATAGTAGACGCTATTGGCATTTTTATAGAATGGTCTTATATTCCGTGCATAGAACTTCCCCGACCTATGTCCCCCCTATTTCTCTCGATTTTGTTAAATAGCCATTAAGGCGTAAAGAAGTAATGATATCCGCTGCTTTGGCATGTTCGTAGGCCATCGTCAAGCTGTCACGGGAGGCATCAGTGATCCAGGGCGCGTTAAGTAGACTGGGAATGTCACCGATCCAGTCGCAGAATACCCGGAAGTCCAAGGGGCCGTTTCCCTCAGCTTTGAAATCATCCACAATCCCCGCCATGGCTTTGAGCAGCATTTCTCCCGCGATCTTTTCAGGTAGCGACCATTTATCAGCCTCCTCTTTAGCCATCACCCGAAGCAGGCTGATCACTTCGAGGCCGGAGGCACACTCGAAAGGATTCAAGCGGTCTGACAAAAACAATTTGCCCTCACTGGAGGGGCCGACTGTTAACTTGCTATAGTCATCCTCAGTCTGCGACATAAACATTTTGGCATTGGAATTGACCTCGATAGCTTCCCTTAAATTGCCTGCGGGATCACAAAGCTGTTTACCAAGTTCGTTATTGAAAAGCTCAGCGAAGACACGATCTGTGGGCCCTTCATCAATAACACAGATTTTAGGCTTCCACTCAGGAATGCGATATTGGTTCAGCCCTTTGAACAACTCGGTATCTCCTTTGCGGGATATGCGGAGAATCTCCATTTTAACGCCATTATCAGCCACAGCATTGGTTTGCAGAATTTGGATAAAGCTGCAAAAACGTTCCCAGTCGAATAATGGATCGTTTTCGTTGGGCCAGCTCGAATAGTCCAGAGTAACCACAATCGGCCCCGTTAGCGGCTCACCGTAATTGCGCTTGGGTGAATCTAAGAGCTCGGAGTACACTATTTGCCGCTCCCGGCCTTCAGCGAATACTTGCTTCCGAAAGTCCTGGTAAAACAGCGATTTAGTGAGGGTCGAAATGCTATTGTCGGAGGCCTCCCGAGCATCGATGACCAAATTTACACTGCCGGGATTGGCCGCGCTGTCGAGTGCGGCAGCCAGCAAATCAGGCTCAACAGGCACGGGTAGGTGCTTTCTCAATTCATGTCGAAGTCTGATTAGGTACTCTCTCATAGGGAAGATGGCTAGGGTTCTGCTTGACTCGGCGTTGACCTCGTTAAGCGAACCATAGCCCAGAGGCTTTACAAAGGCGTCGTAAAGCCTGATTCCTCGAATACGTTCACCGGTCAGGGATTGGAGCTCTTTTGAAAAGCGTATGGCGAGTTGTTTGATTTCTTCTGCTGCCACAGCAGACACAGGTATGCGTAAAGGCATGCCGTAATCCTCGATTCAGTTAATGATGATGGGTGCCGCTCGCATCATCGAACTGTGATTACAGGCGATGGACTGGTGTTATAGATTCGGATTTGTTTTCCACGCGGCAGGAAGGACGCCGACACGCCTAACCTGTTTAACTATACAGTAGTTTGTGGTGGTGTCAACGCTGTTATGGGCACTGGGCGTTTCCGGTTAGATTACGCGGGATAGAATTCGGGGCTTTAAGCGTCAGAACGAAAAACGTCGACTTCGCTGATACCGCCGTTGCTGCTGTACTTATCGGAATTGCTTGAGGCTATATCAATTGGCTTGAGAATGTTGCGCGAAAGTAGGAAGACCATTCACTTAGTAATAGTATCAGATTTAAGGGAGGATAAGGTTCTCTACCCTTCTTGACTGCTGTAGCACTGGAGGCCTGACTATTTCAGTAATTCTTACTCACTCGGGACAAAGCCGTCAACATACTTAAAACTAATTCCTGAACAACAGAATTTCGGCCGATTTTGATTCAGCCCTCTTCGTGTTTTTTTGATTCTGCTTTAGCCCGATCGGCACCACCCTATCCTCTGTAGAAGGCTGCGCGGCAAAGAACCCTTCTGGAAGGTTACACAGCATTTCAATCATCTCTGGTGACAACCCAATTTGAGAAACCAGCGCATCACGATCGAAGACAGCATTCTCTAACAAGAGGTGTACTCCACGCATCATCAATTTTGGTCGCTCGAATTCAACCGCATCATCACCCGGTTCACTTCTGCTCCATTTGCGGGAAGCACGCCCTTTCCACAGTCGCAACTCCAGAGATTCATTTACTAGCGAAAGATCGCTACATCGCGCAATCATTGCCGCAACTGACACTTTCCAGCGTGGTTTGAGCGAAATCAGGTTGTCCAGAGTTGGCCAGGCCACCTCCTGTGAAAATTTCTCTGAAGGGAGGAGGAAGGCTCTGGCAAAGCGGTGTGCCTGTTCTTCCAGGCGCTTGTGATACGTCCCCTTGGTGTACTTGCGCTCTGAAATTTGCGAATGCAACACAATATGTCCCAACTCGTGCGCCGCATCCAAACGGTTGCGGATCGCATTCGCCTTATCCTCTGCGATCAATACATAGGGACGACCATCCATCATAGACACATGAGAAACCCCATTCAGCTTTACATCACCCAATGTAGCACGGCTACAGATAATACCTGCATTCTCCATCACCTGAAGGACATCCGGCACGGGAGACGTTCCCAGGCTCCATCTTTCACGACACAGGAGTGCCATATCTTCTATATCATCGTCACTTATCAGACGACAGTCATCTGTCTCCAGCATAGGAATATTGAGTGTCGGCCAGTCCATCGCATCCTGAAAAAAATTGGAGATTTCTTGCAGCCACGTCAGGTACATCTTAGATCTTTCACGCACCTGCTTATAGGCAGCAGCCTCGTTGCGAAAAAAGTAAGGGCGTGGATTCTCCAGCGCTATAGGCGCCCTTTTCAGAAACCAAAGGCGGGAAACACCGAAGGTGCGGCACAAGAGCCCTAGCGACTCCGTATCTGGTAGCTGAGTGCCATTTTCCCAGTTCTTCAAGATGCTCGAAGGGAGGCCAACGCGCTTTCCCAGCTCTATCAGAGTTAAGCTGTGGGCGGCTCGCAACTGCTTTAGACGTGCCCGTTGGAAACCCTTAACATAAGTTTTCATTTAATTTAAACTCATCAAGCGCTATCATATTACTGTATTCCACTGACTTGATTTTCTTTGCATTTTCTACCCAATTCCAAGAACCTTGCTATTCAATAACATCATGCTTAGAGCTGCTACCCTTGAGTAAAAATATTCCGCTGAGAAGTGCTGCTAGTGCAAGAATCGGAGTGATAACAGTTTCCGTCTCCAAAGGATAATCCTTTTCAAACGGAAAATTACTTAATCCATGTGCCGTGAGAAAAAATCCCACAGCGATCAAAACTAATGCAAGTACTTTTTTCATATCCCTACCTTAGAAATCCTGAGCTTTTCTGTATCTTTTGATTGGATTAGCGATGGTTGTAGACCATGATAATTTGCCTGTGCTTGAGCTTATAACGATGAGCAACGAATAAGAGAAATATCGCCCCCCAAAAGACTGAAAATACTTTTGCCACTTCCATATTCCTATGATCTCCTTATTTAATAATCTGCTCTATAGATACAATTTTCCCATCTCGATACCTAAGTAAAGATTCCATTTTGGCATCACCACATTGGTCATCGATGTTTAATGCTATTTTCCTTGAATCTATAATCTGTCTTTGTGAAGACGTACCATTTTCACAAAAAAGAGTAATAGTACACGCATCTATTATGAGCCGTTTATCTCCTGCTGAATCATAATTACATTGTGGAGAATCATTAAATAGTTCGGACGTATCAACTACGGGTGTAAGGGCTGTGGCGGGGGAGCTTGAACTCATATCAAGCTTATTTCTTATCATCTGTGATTCTGGTGACTCTTTTGCCATGTAAAAAGCAACAAGGGACGCACCTAGAGCTACCATCAACATGGTAATCATCTTAATTTTTTGCATATTCCTACCTAACCCTTATTTTTCTTCAACAGTGGCAAGATGAGGTTTTTTGGGGACATCAGACACAACAGTATGACCAAAGGTCGTCATAAGCGGGACTCCTGCGGCCTTTAGATCAGTCACAGTGATGACCTTGCCAGATTTCATCACCGGCATATCTAGGAAGCCGTTGTCTTCAGACCAAAACCGAGCAGATACTAGGTGAAGAAGATCCATATCAAGCTCACCATCTGGATACAGAATAAACTCTAGCTGCCATCCAGCAGGGATCTCGGGCCATTGATAATCTGGCCTCACTGCCTGTGACAAGCGCCCAATAATCTCTTCTGTTTCCATATTCCAATACTTAGTATTTATCCCTTTACCATATCAGTGGCTAAATAGTTTTTGTCATCTTCCCATGAACTCCTTTCTCTTAGCTCCAGGGTGCATCGGGTGAAACTGAAAATCCAGCTTACGATATAATTAGTCGCAATCAAGGCAGTTGTAAGTATCAAAGTACCTGTGACCGCCAGTACGGGTATTCCTTTCTTAAGCCCCCACTTATCCTTTGCCATATTCTCACAATTCCTTAACAGGTTCATCTATCCACTTCGCCACGGATAACCATTCAACTTCGTCGTCGGTTACACATATCAAGCCATCAACCGGACTAGATGAAGATACGCACAACGATCTATTATCTAGCCCTCCCCCTCCGAACAAACACAATTAAACTAGCCATAACTATTAAACATACAAGTGTCGAAAAAACCACATCAATAAAAAAATTATCATATGTTTCACTGAACACTTCATTATTGAGCACCCTTACAATTATATTGGCTATAAAGATGTTCAAAATTTCCTGGATAGATATATTTTTTCCCATTTTACCTTATTACTTTGAAGACGCTAAGGAGCTAATAACATTGCTGATACCAGCAGACGGCACAATGTAAGTCGTAACTGCTTCGCGTGTATGGCGCGGAGGGGTGCCGGTCGGCATTTGAATTTTTTGGTTTCTGATATCTTCAATTTTACCTTTGCCAGCTATACTGCCTGGACCTGAGCGGCCTTCAGTGCCGCGACGTAGTGGAAACCTTCGTTATCTGTAGCTATTAGTCCAGCATTATCGTCCTTTTCCATGAAACTATTCGCCTCGCCTTGACATTGAGTAACAAGCTTGACGTCGAAATATTCCCTATCGGAGCAAATATAAAATCCTGTGCTTGAAACCCCTTTTATCGATGAAGAGGAGCGTTCTTTTCTGGGATACTGCTTTGCCATTACAGAGCGGCCGTTGAGTTCAGAAACCGTTACTAAACCTTCTCTGCGGTCTGTCGGCCGCTCCCCGAACCTCACCACGCTATGAAGTTTACCCATACTCTTCACATACAGGGACATCCATTCATTGTTAAATTTTAATTTCACCGTTATTTATCTTTTTATTCACTGCTTCCATATACAGATTAGGTGCAACGCGAATACCAACACTAGGCCACAGCATAAAACTATATTCACGTGGGCCCAAGCCTAAATCATATATGACCGAATTTCGGTTTTTGCGCTTCTTGTTCATGCCTATACACTAACACATCGCAAGCTATAACAATTAAATATTGGGGCGATATAACCTACTCCTTTACCTGAAATGGCTAGATTGGAGTTCCTCAACCAAGCTGCTAGAAGCTACTGCTGTACTGGCGGACAATACTGCATTTTCTCATTTTAACTTATCAGATAATAAAATTGATTTTAACTAAAGATTCTCCGATCTTATTTTGTCGGCCAGTAAATGTGACACAACAAATCTCAATGATGGATTGGGTATCCATCCTCTTTTATACCGCGCATACGCGATACAGCCACCGCTGCATCGCTCTGACAGGAATACTACATATTCATCAGCGATATCTTCCTTGACCTTTTGTTCTTCACTTATATCGCTAGTGTCAATTCGAAGGGCAGGTGGTCCAAGCTCATTAATCGCTTCCTGGATACTTTGATTACGTGCTGTATCCATAATATTTTATTCGTAATCCCACCAGTATGATTTTTCGATTACAGGAAATCCATTGGGCCTCAAGAGTGCAATTCTCCCCTCCCCGACGTCACCGCTAATCCACACCTCTTGTATTCCATTCGATAAAGTTATTTTTTGTTTAGAACCAGGTTCTAGTGAGAACATCCAACAAGGATAAGTATCTCCGAAGCCTGTGCTACACTTATCTGTACCAATAATTGATACCACCTCACCTCCGATATCAACTTGTTTACCATCTGGCAGTGCCCAAAGCGTTGGGGCATGGAAGTTATTGGCAAGGACAGATTTCTCAGAGCTACTGCATCCCATAAACAAAAGGGAAATCAAAGTCCAAAATGCTATATTTTTCATATTTAAGCCCTTGAAAGTATTTTGTAAACCTGACAACAAATTAGTTTGTAAGTTAGGAGTGTGATTGTCAGTAATTGATATCTATTTAAATGATTCGAAAATGGGTTCAAAATACACAAGCACGTGTATTTAAGTCGCAATAGTGTAAGCTGCTAAAATACAAAAGGCATGTATTTGTAAATTCCGTACACTATAGATCCTATTGACCCGCATGTGATGACTGCCAAAGTAATTAATGCCAAATTCATTACTGATATTTTTTGTTTTGTTGTTGTTGACATTGGATGCCCTCTTTTGGTTTGATCATATTTTTTAATAAATTTAAAAATGCTGGTGGTTCAGTATATTTATCTATATATCACCAAATGCCACAGTCATTTTGTCTAAATTCTTGATTCTTGGATTGTCAATTATGTTGATTTTTGATAGTGCGTGACGGTATCTTTCTAAATTTTCTCTCCTTGCTTCTTCATCCCACTTCTCCACTCGATATCTAAGCCAGTCATCAAATGAAACAGACAATATTTCACCTGGAGTGGAGCAAATATATGAGCCGCCAATGTCCACCATTCCCGTTGCACCTAAACGACAGAAGCCCTCCCCTTCTTTTGTATCCAGAAATAAATTCAGGAATTGATCAACAGTGCAATTGACACCTTCCAGCTCGATATCATTTCTTTCTGGGCCGATGTAATATTGATCCGGATCATCTGACGGTTCATGTTCTTGTGATGAAATAATGCGGACTTTCAATATCGATAGATCTTCATAAAAGAGCATTTTATTTCGTACCCTCTACTGTTGCACCGAAATGATCAGCTATCAATGCGTTAATATGTTTTTCAGTTTTTATTGATTTGTTTACTCAAGAGTTATTTAACTTGCGACTAGTTCAACACAGCTGTCGGGATTTATTTTGGGTTTAACTAAAGACTTGCCGTTATTTAGGCTTTTGTTAACTAAACAAATTATTCGACTTTCAATATGTTTCAGTAGGATTTTTGCTCTTTGGCATTCTACCCATGTCCCGTCGACTTGATCTTTAACGTCAGCAATAATGGAAACTTTATGAGCTAAAACTCTGAGGTTGTCAATGTCGAACTCTTGGTCAAATTCTTTATTTAATTCTTGGGTTTTCTTATCTGCTTTTTTTATGTCAGATACTAAATGATAGTCTTTGTCTTTAGCCTCCATAATCTCGCTGTATCGATCGGTTTCACTTAGTTTCCATGGTTCCCAATACAAAATGTTTACAGTTTTCATTTGCTTGCCCGTCCCAATGTTGCATTTAGTAATCGGATATATATTCGGAGATATGCTGGTTCGAACAACTCCAGACAATAGCTACTGCATATATTTTTAGAGCTTTAAAGCCTCGACATGATGATAGGATCTAGGCGAAGAACTTAGAACGTCTTCGTAATCATGCTTATCGATAAATACTTTCCTTGTATGCTTATATCTTTGATAACAGCTTCCCTCGTGCTCTATATCGCTGCTGTTAGTACGATACAGAGAGAATTTCGTCACTTTTGGTTTACAAAGGCTATGCTCTCTAAAAATTAGGCTTGAGTAGAGGCTAATGGCGTAAAGTTCTGACTGATGTTCGTGCGGGCAGCAATAATAGGCCGGTTGTCTGGCGGCCTCTATAAGAATCTCGTTTTTTGATTGGGTGGCATCGCTTCGCTCGGATGGGCTAAATTCTGGGTAATAAATAATGCTTTTGATATAACTTTTTGATGCTTCAGTACAGACAATTAACATTGTGGGGAATACACAAAATATAACAAAAGCGGCTAGAACAACTGAATTTTTAAAACTCTTCTGGTTTTCAGTTTCTGAAATCATGTGAGTGCCCGTGATTTTTTATACGGTAAGAACATACTGAAAATATATTTTCATCTGGTCAAGTGCAAAGAACAAAAAAATAGAGATTGTTTAAAATCGCTGATTTATTACTTATTTTCGTTTAATGATCTGCCATAATTTTTAAATACTTTTGCTTTCAGTTTTACATATATAGCTTGCTCTGCAATGTCTATATGCGGTTAAGATGCATGTAACAATGGTTATGTGTATCAATATTGATGCTTATGCTGATCGCTGCACTCTATTAATGCATACAGTTCATCTCTGATATTATCTAAATATTTTATAGAGCTCTTTGTTTCTCTCTTCCCCTCTTAAGGGCAGGTCTTCCTGACTAAATTTTAATTATTTTATATACAGCTGCATATTTTCTTCGCTTGCCATTATTGATGGCTTCAACAGCCTGGGTGTCGAGGCCGTTTTTCTATATGACTTGGTGTATGGAGTTCTTGGGCACTACAAGCTATGAGTAGCTCCTTCTTGATTTAAATCATGCCTATATAGGTATTGCTGAATCATTCTGAGCTGTTCTAGCATGCACCCTGTCATTTTGTTGAAATTGCAAGAAATAACCCCACATAATTCAACTTTTAAGGAGGAATGGCAGTATGTGGTCGGATACTGAATCTAAGAAGGATTACCTAAATTTTGGAGAGGTTTCGCAACTGGCAGTCGATATCCTCACATCTGATGACATGCTGCCAGTTTCTGTGGGGGTATTTGGGAATTGGGGGGCTGGTAAATCCTCACTGTTAGAGCTTATCGAGGCTGAACTTGAACGGGATCAGAAGGACTGGATAGTAATCAAATTCGATGCATGGCTATACCAAGGGTATGACGATGCTAGAGCAGCCTTACTAGAGGTTATCGCTTCCGCTCTGACTAAGGCAGCTGGAGAAGATGAGAATCTACTAGATAAAGCCAAAAGTCTTTTGTCCCGAGTAAATGGATTTCGATTGATGGGGCTCTTCGCTGAGGGCGGGGCCCTGTTATCCGGTGTCCCTACGGGCGGGTTGCTCGCTAGGAGTATGAATTCCATAGGTAATGCTATGGATGGTATTCAGGACGCAGAAGAATACGAAGAGTTGCAGAAACTGGGCAAGGAGGGAAAGAAAGAGGCTGAGGGTTTACTTAAAGCTAAGCCAAAGAAAAGCCCTCCCCAGCAGATTAAGGCATTTCGCAAGGAGTATGAAGAGCTCCTCAAGGAGCTAGGGAAGCCGCTTGTGGTGATCATTGATAATCTGGATCGTTGCCTTCCTGCTAATGCTATTCACACTCTTGAGGCCATCCGGCTTTTCCTATTCCTAACGAACACCGCTTTTATTATTGCTGCCGATGAAGAAATGATTCGTTCTTCAGTGGCAGATTACTTCAAGGGTGCATCTGATCGCCACCAGATCGACTATCTGGATAAGCTTATTCAAGTCCCTATTCGCGTACCTAAAGCTGGTGTAAGAGAGATTCGCTCCTACCTATTCATGCTTTATGCCATCGACCAGCGTTTACCAGAAGACAAACTTGAGGAGCTTAGAAAAGGCCTGGAGTCAGCCTTAAAGCACTCTTGGAGCGAGCCCCCTATTACTCGGCAGGATGCGCTTGCTCTCACGGGAGAGTCAGAGGATGGCGACTTAGCCAAGGCATTTGCTCGCGCAGACCGTATAGCCCCCGTACTGGCCAACTCCCCTATCATCCACGGCAACCCTCGAATCGTGAAAAGGCTACTAAATGTCGTTAAAATGCGCTCCAGGATTGCCAGGCGTCGATCAATGCCACTGGATGAGGCAGTCATCACCAAGCTGGTGATCTTTGAGCGATGTGTTGGCGCTGAGGCAACTGCTGATTTTTATCGGCTAGTAGATGCTGAACAAGGAAAGCCTTCACTGCTTAAGCAGATGGAGGAAGATAGAGGGAAAATACCTTCTGGTGCACCAGAGACATGGACGGGCAACCCAACCACACAAACCTTCATTAGTGAATGGGCCCAACTTGAACCTCGTCTTGGCGGTATAGACCTAAGAGCAGCCATATACCTGTCTCGCGAGACCATGCCAATTGGTGCCTATGTAGTGGGACTATCCCCGGCCGGCAGGGAGATCTTGGAAGTGCTGGCGAATACCGAGCACACTAGCTCCCCTACTGCAGGCGAATTATTGGGTACTCTCCCCCTGCAGGAACAGATACCGGTCATGGAAGGGGTTATTAACAACTTGAGGCAGGTTTCTGACTGGTCTCGGAAACCCAAAGGATTTGCAGGGGCGTGCTTGCTGGCGCGCCATTCAACTGGAGCGGCCACAGTCCTGGTTCGATTTTTACAGGAGCTGGAATTGGGAGCAAGGCGCCCGCCCTGGATGACAGTAGCACTAAAAGATGAGCAATGGCATAAGGATGGCTAAACAATGGGAACTTCACAATCAAGTAACGGCCCGGGGGGAGGTTCACCACTTATACCTCCATGGGCCGATGACCAATCGCAACAACCTCAACCCCAACCGCCAGCTCAGAGGTTTTCGCCTTTTAGAAAAGCATTAGGGAATGCCGTATCAAGTGGCAACCGCGATGACTTTAAAAGGGCCCTAGGGCACTACGCACGAAAAGCCAGTGGGGGTGGTAGTAATGCTGCTAGGCGAATGGGAAGTGTTACCCAGGCCGGCGCAGGGCTTTTTGGAACGTTAGCAGGGATAGGAGCGGGCCCAGGAGAGACCGGTGTCGATCTAAACAGCCTGGCAGGCCTTCCCTGCGAGCTCGCGATCTCAGCCATTACTGAAGCTCTAACTACCGACGATGGTGATTCAGAAAAGATTCGGGCTGCGATGAACGATGCACTGGTTGAAGCACTCGATGGGGTGGAGACTTTTGACCCTCAGAATATAACTGACGATGTCATTGTCGACACTATGATCGGATATCTAGCTGGAAGCATCTTCTTACAGATTGTTATGGACTCTGATAAAGCCTGGAATAAGGCAGATACACCCTCACAGGCGATAAATGCTGAAACGGAGCTGCGTGAACTTATCAACGTCGTTGTAGACAAGCATATGGCCTCCAAGCTTACCGGCGACCTAAAGACCGTTAGTCCTCAGCAGATGGCTCAGATAGAACGGCAAGTGATTATTGACACATGGAAAGAGTGGGAGGCCTATCAATGACACAATTAGTATTCCACCACAATCTGCAGCTGCTGCCTGCGGCCGAAGAAGATTTGCTGCCGGTGCGGCTCTATGGATTGAGTGGGCAAGAACGTGGTGACCTTTCGTATATCGGAAATCCCATCATTGATAAGGTACGGCGCCTGGGGGTGCCGATAGCCAGTCAAGTTATGGACTTCCTGACCATTGCCATGGCAGTGACAGCAGCGGATACCTTTGTCCACCGGGATAAATCAGATGATGGATGGACCCGTCAGCTAAGAATCCAACTACCACTCCATAATCCCGCCCTATGGTTGCCACTAAAGAAGGACCTAGAAAGCGCACTGCACTTCCTGAGTGGTGATATGTGGGACTTTGAGTTTCAGGACGGTGGCTATGCTCCTCCAGAACCGTATCGTAAGCGGGATAGGTTTAAGCTAGTAGAACTTGAAGGCCTTGATTCTGTTTGCCTTTTTTCAGGTGGATTGGATTCAGCGATTGGCGCGATTGATTTACTTGAAGAAGGTCGAGCTCCCTTGTTAGTGAGCCATGCATATAAAGGTGACAAAGCACACCAAGATCAGATTGCGCAAGCGTTTACTGGCGGATACTCCAGGTATTCTCGCTTTGAAGTAAATGCAGACCCACACCTTTATGCGGGAGTCACGGATATCACTATGCGAACGCGGAGTTTGAACTTCCTTGCGTTTGCTGCTGTAGGGGCTTGCGCGGTTCAGGCTGTTTCACAACAAGAAAAAGTGCAGTTATACGTTCCTGAGAATGGGTTCATTTCACTGAATGCCCCCCTTACCCCTCGCCGGATTGGCACACTAAGTACACGAACTACTCATCCATACTTTATCAAAAGTATCCAAAGGATTTTCGAGGCCGCCAGTATCCCCTGTGAAATCATCAACCCTTACCAATTTAGAACTAAAGGACAGATGGTTTCTGAGTGTAAGAACAGGTCATTGCTAGCGGATATTGTCGGAAGTACAGTGTCTTGCAGTCATTGGAAACGACCCAATGAGCAATGTGGTATATGTGTGCCCTGCCTCATACGGCGCTCAGCGCTCCATTCTGGGAGGATTAGTGAGAATGTTAATTACAGATTTAATGAAATTTCAGATGTGTTGAATGAAACTGATCGCAGAGACGACCTCCTCGCTCTACAGATAGCTGTTGAAAGAAAGTTAACTTGCAAGCCTGGTGCTTGGATATTAAACAGTGGCCCTCTTCCCGCAGAAGATTTTCAAAACTTTCAAGAAGTATTTCTAAATGGACTAAATGAAGTTGCAGCTTTATTGAAGGCTAAGGGAGTCCTGTGAGCATAGACATGCATTGCCACCTCGATCTGTATCCAGAGCCTTTCCAGGTGGCTGAGGAGTGCAGGAAGCGAGGAACCTATGTGCTATCGGTTACCACAACCCCAAAGGCCTGGGAAGGAACCTGTAGGCTCTCGCAAGGGAATGATCGAATACGTACGGCATTAGGCTTGCACCCGCAAATTGCACACCAAAGATCAAATGAGTTAGAGCTGTTCGATGCTCTACTCCCAAATGTAAAGTACGTTGGAGAAATAGGCCTTGATGGCGGAAGTGGCTTTAAGGAGCATTGGGATATCCAGCTAAAGGTTTTTCGGCACATTCTCAGATCGGTGAATCAGTCCGGCGGTCGGATCATGACGATACATAGCCGCGCAAGTGCAGCAGCTGTATTAGATGAGCTTAAAGGTATTGATGGCATTCCCATATTGCACTGGTTTACTGGGACCAAGAGTCAATTGAAGCGGGCGGTTGATCTTGGTTGTTGGTTTTCGGTAGGACCAGCAATGCTAAATACCAAGAGAGGGGGCGAGCTCATTTCATTGATGCCTAAGAACCGAGTACTGACAGAAACAGACGGGCCGTTCGCAAAATACTCCAGAAATACTTTAATGCCTTGGGAGTGTGAAATTGCCGTAAAACAATTAGCCAAGTGTTGGGGGCTAAGCATTGAGAAAGCCCATGCAACAATATATTCGAATATGAAAGAAATATTACAAAAGAAATAGCTGGAGAAACCAAACAGCTCCTGTCACTCAAAGACAAATAAAATAAAAATTGTATTTAAAGTTTCCTGACACTTCAAAGTGCCGTGTAAAATGTTTTCTTTTTGCCGAAAAGTGCAAAAAATACTTCAAAAGGCTTGTGTATACGATATACCTTCTTGTCAGCCTTACGAAGGGTCAAGATGTGGGGTAAATGGCAAATAACGATGCTAGGGTAGTTAAATGAATGTGAAGATCAAGGGATGTATGGTGATGTTTCTTTCGTTGCAAGGTTTCGCTATGAGCGGAACTACTGCGGCGAATGAATTTGAAGATATGGAGTTCGATTCTTTCGATGAGACTGGGGTGCCAGTATTAGTTACCCCTACTCGATTGAAACAGTCTAAGCATGATATTCCTGCGTCAGTAACGCGCATAGAGGCGGCTGAGCTGCAGGATCTACAAATACGAACGATTCCTGAAGTTTTACGGTATGTCGCAGGCATGGCCGTTGGCTACGCATCTGGTAACCAGCCTCGTATTAATTACCATGGAACTAATGGTTTAATCCCTCGAAGGATGCAAATCCTGATAGATGGAATGAGTGTCTATCGTGCAGGTTATGCTGAAGTTACTTGGCCTTTGTTACCGATCACAATCCAGGATGTATGGGCTATTGAAGTCACTAGGGCTCCAAGTTCACCCACATACGGACAAAATAGCATGATGGCTGTGATAAATATTATCACTAAGGATCCGGCACAAGTGCAGGAACCACAGCTTATCACGCGTTATGGAGATCAAGGGACTCGGGATGTATACACCCAGTTTGGTGACTCCCCAAGCGAATCATTTAGTTATCGTGTAAGTTTGGCCAAGGAGATTGATGACGGATTTGATAAAAACTTTGTTGGTGAAGAGCGTCGAGATGGTACAGACATGAACCATCTTAATGCCAAAGCCAAGCTTAATCTTAGTGAAGCTACCGATCTTAATATGTTTATTGGTTTCTCAGAGGGAGTCACAGAGCTCGAGTACCGCGATAACCAACAAACAACTTTTCCAGATATTGATAACACAGCTCAATATTATCAGGCTGACTTGCGACATGTTTTTTCGGCTAAACATGAGCTCAAAGTGAAATCTTATTTCACACAAATAGACCAAGATGTCAGCTGGACAACATCCCAGCCACTTGCTCTCTTTTTACCAAGCCTCAGAGAACTTCATTTTCAAAATTCAGATTATGCAGCTGCGATTGTTGCTGGCCAAATGCCTTCTGGAGGCACAGCTCAAGATGATGCACTCGCGATGACAGTTCTACAAGAAATAGCAAGCTTGGGGGTGAGTGCTTTTGATCAAACTTATATTGAAGTCAATGAAGATGCTGTAGAGTCAAAATTTGATATAGAAGTAGAGGATACGTATATCCTCACTGATAGTTTCCGATTTGTAGTCGGTGCTGGTGCTACTAAACAGTCTTTAGAGTCGGAAACATTAGTTGCTGGCAAAGCTGAGAATTGGGGCGCGCGTGTATTTGGCAATGGTGAATACCGCCAGGGGAAATTTGTATTGAATTTAGGGGCAATGATTGAAGATGAGGAAAACTTAGATAGCCCTGAGCTGTCCCCTCGACTAGGTTTGAATTATCGTATAGCTCCAAGCAATACAATTCGTTATGCGATCTCGCGTTCGGTACGAACCCCGGATCTTCTTGAAACGGATAGAGATTGGAATTATGAAGTTGCAGGACCTGGGGTGCCTGTTGCCGGGCAGATGTCGAAATACTTCTATTATAATGCCAAAGCAGAAAACGATCTTATCCCTGAAGAAATAGTCTCCAACGAAATAGGGCTGTATGGATACCATAACGTTAATTTAACCAGAGGCGGTGTTTCGACGTTAGAATATGATTTAAAAGTTTTCTACGATGAAATGAAAGATCTTGTTTCTGAAAAGCCACTGTTTTTTGATTACCATCCTACGAATAATACAGAAAACACGCTTAAAGGTGCGGAATTCGAGTTGGATTATTTTGTTAGAGGTGGCTACTTACCATATTTTCTCGACAGCATGAAAATTCATGCCAATTATGCATATTTAGAAACTGACACAAATAACTTCTACGAGCGGTCTTTATATGCAAGACATACTGGGGCGTTATATTCAATTTTTTACTTCCCAAACAATATGCACGTGTCTTTGGCATATTATGGAAATAGTGAAGTAAATGGTGAACCATTTGACGGGTATGAAATAGGCGCCGGAAAAACCTTTATGTTTAATGGTGGAAGTGACTTAAGCATTAGCGGAAAGATCATTTACCACCCAGATGAAGTAAATGAATTCACTGTTAGTGAGACGTTTAACGTCCAAAATAATTATGATGACGCAACTAGTCTTTATCTAACAGCAAGGTATTCATTCTGAAGATGATTAAAACACATCATATAGTTTTCGGGTTGGTACTAACCTATTGCTCTTTTACAAGTGCGAATGAAAAATCGCTTGATTTCGAAGCTGGATATATAGTGGACGGTATATCCAAACTTCAACCGTCTGGGTTGACCGAATGTGAAGGAAGGCTTGTATTTGTTTCCGATAAACATGAAAGTGAGGTGTTTGAGCTCGCCTTAACTAAAAAGGGAATAGCTCAGGCCAAAGTCTGGAAAACTATCGACAATATCCCGAACCCACCCGAGCAAAAATTTGGATGGTGGATGGAAGGCAAGCGATTCTTAGCTGAGGTGCTTGGGCTGACTGGCGGAGCAGATTGGGAAGGGGTTGCTTGTGATGATCAGGGTAACCTCTTTTTAGCTAGTGAATATTACTTTTCGCTCCTAAAGGTCGATCTTACTGGAAATAAAGAATGGCTTGTAGAGGATTTGTATTCGAAGGGAAGAGAGTTTGGCCTATTTGAAAAGGATAATGCATATATCGAAGGTGTCATGATTGGAGAAAACGGAATTCTTTTGGCAGATGAAAGAGAGCCTAGAGGATTCGTTTCAATAAAAAATGACATTATGTCTTTCTATGCACAGCCTGGAACCCATCTTTCAGAGGAAAATCTACCTTATGATTACACCGGATTAGATGAATACAAAGGAGAAATTATAGCTCTGGAGAGGAATCACTATAAAGTTTGTAAGCTTTCTAAAGACTTTAAAGGCAATACTTGTTATTCGTTTAGAGACGTGGCTAATTCGTCTAATTGGGGATATGTCACAGGTAGATATGGACTGGCTGAAGGTTTAGCGGTAACTGATGACTTTTTATGGATCATTTTTGATAACAATGGTGATTATAGAAAGGCTAACCCAGAAGATTCACGATCGACTTTATTGAAATTCAAAAATCCTTTTTAATCAAAATGCGTGCTGCTTAAGTTTAAGTAGTACGCATTAGTTTCTAGAAGTAAGACTCATTTCAAATATCACTCTGATGCATTATTAAGTGAGGGGGTTTATCCTTCACGCTCAGTAATCTTCCAGGGGGAACCAGGTGTTGGCAAAACTATGTCTGCACGTTGGATTGCAAAAAAACTAAATTTCTGGTTTCGTGAATAAGAAATCAAAAAAGAGAAAACACATGGAGTCTATCGTTTCAGTTTCCCTAGGTCTAATTAATATAATTTTAGTTTTATGGGCAGCTCATGCAGTATATGAGGATATGTTTTTAACTCGGTCTTACGAGTGGTTGGTAAATCACTATCTTCCAGGCAATGAATTGAGGGAAAAGGCACCTTCGGCGGCGCTCAAGAAAATAGAAATTTCTGGCGGATCATCAAAAAGAACGTTCCGCAACACTGTTATGCGCCCGATGATGGGAGATGAAGTAAAGCTTAGTGGATCAAAAGAAGAGCAGTCTCAGCCATAGTGTGGCGTAGGAAGGCTATCTGTACCCACGCTTTGTAGGATCTTTAAGTATTAAGTGGAAGGTAACCATGCAAGCTAATGCACTTTTACATGCGGTGGTGGATGGTGTTGAGAATACAACAGAACTGGATGTTTCTCATAATGAATTGTGACAGTTAATGCACGCAAACTGTTTTCTGTGCGCAAATATTCAAGGGGTAAAGAGGTTATGGTGCCGGCCATACTCTATGAGGTGCAGTTACACAAACAAGATTCTGCGGCTGCACACGTTCGTCTTCCAATCGATAAAGCCATGAGGGCAACGGATTGATGATGATCTGCTACCCACTAAATTGCGTATCCAGGAACCGGAGCGGAAGCGCGTCGAAGAGGAAAATTGGTTACTACAGCCAAATACGGCCACATCAAAAGAATGATGGATTGTCGCCAAATGTGGAGGAAGAATAATATTGGAATGCTCAGAGTTCAGTGGTTTTAGCTGACCACTACAGTCCACGTGGGCAACTAAAGCCACTGAAGCTTGGATACTACGATATTTCAGTTAACATTAAAGATCTCCCAACCTTATTTATCCAATATGAGACACTTAGGCTTTTAAGCTCATCATCTTTATTCAGGCTGATAACATTACTAAAGCTTACTGAGTCACTTTCGAAGCTGGCCAAATAAGGTCCCGCACTATAAGCTCTAATTTGTATTTCCCCAAGATTTTCCAAATCTTCCGATTTAAGTTGTAATACATCACTAACATCACTATAGGTATCGCTTTTATTCCTTACAAGGATTAAGCAGCTAATACGGTACTTTTGAAACAGAGTCTGAACTATGATTTGTGAAATAGAACATTTAAGTTGACCGCGCTGATAGCGAAATTGACGCCCAAATATAGTATTTATATACCTTTTCATTGACCTGATATTCCCTGATGTGATCCACTCATCAAGTCTGAACGGTAGGTCTGGATCAAATGTTTTTTTATGAAGTCTATTTACAAAAGATGCTCCTGCCGATGTAAGAGAATATTTTGATGTAAGTGAATTCTTTCCTTTTCTAATTACCAGAGCCCCCCTCTTGTTAGCAGATTCAAGTATCGGGCATCGAGATGCCGGTGTACCTATCTGGCTATTTTCCCTGAAAGAATACTTCCCAGATCCTTCCCAGGATGACATAGTTTTCATCAGGTCATATTCTGAGATACCTGGATTTTCTGAAACTATAAAAATGGTCATCAACTCATATTTTGAAATGAATGGAGCCGCTGCCAGGTTAACCCATTTACATGCTTCAGATAATACGATGGAGGAATTTGTATTCCACCAATAATCAAATGTATTCTTCGCGTATTGAATGTCTGCGAGTTTTTGAGCTTTTGAGTCTCTATCCCAAATATTTTTTTTCCTGCTATTCCATGCAGAAATCAATAATCTTGAATCCATAGAATATAGGTATAAACAATGAATGGGCGGAGCGCTGTCAAAGCAAATCTGGTCCAACAGTTGCCGTGCGGCACCAAAACCTGAACGATCAGGATCTACAGCACAAATCACCTCTTTATATCCAGGCATCCTGACTCTGAGATACCGAATCATCTCATCAATAGTTGAAGACTGGTGTTCTCGGATATCTTTGTTGGAGATTGAAAAAACAGTATTTCCATCTGCGTTTATAAGTAACTTTTTTGGCTTTATAAACTTTGGTTTTAAGTCGCCAGGAGGACACGTAAAAGGAATATCTCGGAAGGATATTTTCGGCTGAGCGAATCGCCAAAATCCATAATTATAAGTGAAGACTATTTCTATGTCAGAATCAGGGCTGAGGAGGTTCTCATCCTTTAATTTTTTTACCAGGTATGGTTTTTCTGCTATTAAAAGGCGCATTTTTATAATCCTTGTGTGAAATAATTACAAGCTTTTAAAGCACAGCTTGGCTGTGAACAGTTAAGTTTTATGGGCCGAGATTATATTTCCTTCACATGATATAGCGTGCCATATCATTTGTGATACCTAGAACGAATATTGATGCGAATGCAGCTACTCCAAGATAGAAATACATTGATTCGACTGCCTTTGGCAGAGGTCTCTTTAAAACTCGTTGAATTGTCGTGAGAACAATTTGTGAACCATCAGTAAAAGGAAAAGGAAGCAAGTTAACAAAAGCTATCATTAGATTGACACTGGCAATAAAGAAAAGGTATTCAATCCAGTTTCTTTGAGCTACTTTTGAACCTTCTGCTCCGAGCATAATGAAACTACCAAGTTGATCACGAGCATAGCTATTGGTAGGAAGTTGGATTAATGTCTTAGCGATTGACACAATTATAGTCTTAGCATAGTCGACAGACATTAAAGCCTTATCTGCAAATGAGAATTCTCTGTAATAGACCAGAGCGGGATTTTGACCTGCTTCCTCTGCAGAGATAAATAAAATACCAAGCCCATTACCCTCTCGCCATAACGATGAAGGTGCTGATAATGAATATCGAACTCCGATAGCTTCAGACTTGAACACAAATTCGATATTGTCATCTAAGAGATTACTTTTAATTTGCGCAAGAGCATCATCTCTAGTGTCTATGCTTCTTCCCGCCACTGAAATAATACGGTCACCTGGTTTGATTCCAGAGGCTTCTGCTAAGGAAGATGTTTGCACCTTGGATATGACCGGAGCAAGTGAAGTCCTTTCTGATGGCATTAGAAAGAAAAGTAACAGGATCCCGAAGATTATGTTCACTGCTGGGCCTGCCGCAAACACAAGTATTTTTTGCTTGAACGGGAATTCTGGAAAGGTTCTCATAACCTTAGGCATACCGCGTTTCTCCATCTCCTCATGAGATAGAAAGGAAACATAACCTCCTAGAGGAACTATACCCAGGCGATATTCAATTCCACTATATGTATATGACCACCCAGGGCCGAACCCAATACTGAAAGTCTTGATGGGGATGTTATAGAACTTAGCGCATATAAAATGGCCAAACTCATGAATAATAACGATTGTAGAAAGCCCGAGTATTGCGAGGGCGATAGTTATAAAATCTTGCATGTTGAATCCGATTTTGGGCTAGTTTTTATTTAACCCTGTTCAGAAGCAATAGGGGTAGAAGTAGTATTAGCTGAGCTTTGATCAATATCGGATAGATATTTTTTCTTTGTAGTAAGTGAGCCCGAAGTTAAAGAACCAGGAGTCGTACACCGCATCATATGCTTATCTGTTGCTTTTTGGATTGGAGACCGCATAGGTAACAGTAGACAGATTATTAGCATCGAGGAAGCGCCTACTAGTAGCCAAATCGTGATACCGATATTATCTACTGATAAGGAGGAAACGGTTTCATTTTGAGAAACTCCATTTCCTGATATGGGAGTGGTGCCTACCCCCACATGTGCCAAAATATCTATGAGGGCAGTAATTTCATAGCTGGAAGCGAATAAGGCTAGCCAATAGAAAATTGCAGGGGGTAAAATTAATAACGCTATAGTCGCTCTAGTGAGTACAAATTTTACAAATTTGGTCAACGCCCAAGCTGTCCTTAGCCATAATTTAGGCCTCAACCTTTGTTCGCGGATAAATCTTTGACGTTCCTGATCAAGCAATTTATAGGTCTCATCGTCCCTACTATTTTGCAATTCTTCTGACATATCTTCTACCTTATGGGCTAGGATGGAAATAGAAAGATGTAAGTACTACATCATCCATTCTGAACATCGACCTGCAACAAGAAACATTTGAAAAGGGAAGATATGATCCTAATGGGCAAGATAAAGGCGTGATGAGCTATATATGATGTGGCAAAGGATAGGGCTGTACTAAGAAATATGTTGACCCGCCCTACTCTAAAACCGCCCTACTCCAATTAGTTGAAATAGGATGCAGGGCGCCGGATCAAATTATCGTTAATTTTCAACACGAAGTGGACCGAGGTTGGTTTTCGCTTGATTATGTCAAGGCTAACTGGAGGTGTTATATCTACAAGCACCAGGGCGCGCACTTCCAACTCGATGATTACAGAAAGCTTTACGTTGAAAAGAACCGGCTATTCTATTCCGTTATAGGCTTGGGCGTCATTCGCCCCATTTAGGGAGATGATGTGGCTAAACGGATGAACTGGGCCGATCACAAGCTCAGTGTGAGGGCGGACTTCGCGTAAATGAACATGGTGGCATGTCCTTCAGCCGTGTGAATGACTCGCCCGAGGAATCGTGCACGAATGCTTCCATCATCGACAATACTTCCTTCCAGAGCCTACCCCAGATAATCGTGGTTATCAGCAGAACCACCTGCCAGCTGCTTGCGCCCCAAAGGGGGTGCGTATTTTGCCCGATGATGAAGGTTGGGGTGTGGGGCTATGAAAAAGAACTCGCGCCCAAAGCGATCACTCGATTCTAACGGCCGATTCCCCTGCTGCATTTTAATGGAGGAAAAGCATGCCCAATTGCAACTCCTCCTGCAACTCCAATGCGAAGGCCTGTGTAATCTGGCTTGGGCGGAAGACGGTGAAGATTATCAAGCACTAGACGAAACGCCATGAGTCAACACAAACCATACTTTCTTCGTGGGCGCATCGTAACAATGACCGTAGAGCATTCTGTCATCCCCAGCGGCTACATTCTTATCGAAGACGGCACTATCGCCCGTATTTACGAGCGAGCTGAAGACATCAGCGCTGCGCACCAAGATTATCGTGTAATCGAAACCCAGGGCAGTATTTATCCTGGGATGATCGATCTGCACAATCACTTTGTATACAACGTATTGCCCCTGTGGGTTGTACCAGAATGCTACGGCAACCGATCGCAATGGCCACGCCATTCCGAATATCGGTCGGGGGTTTCACAGCCTATTCGCAAAGCGATTGCGAAGTACAGCCCATCCGCCAAAGCGCTGGTGCGTTATGTTGAGACCAAAGCACTTTTGGGGGGGACCACTACCGGGCAAGGTATGCGTACCCGCGTTAAAGGTGGCAGCAAGATGTTTATCGGCGCCATGCGAAACGTTGAAGAGCCGCTCAATGACAAGCTGCGTCCTGCAGGCACCCGCGTACCTGACCTCCATGTAGGGGGGGCCACAGCTCAAGAGCGCATCGACAGTTTCCGCAGATCGCTCAACCGCCCGGGCCAGGGAGCCTATTTCTACCATCTCAGCGAAGGCATTGATGAGGCCGCCCGCCAACACTTCTTTAATCTCAAGGATCACGATCTTATCAACCAAAACCTAGTTGGAATTCACTGCCTGGGATTGGCTGATCAAGACCTGAAATACCTGACAGAAAAGGGTGCCAAAGTCGTGTGGTCGCCATTCAGCAACCAACTGCTTTATGGCAGGACAATAGACCTCAACTCCCTCAAAGAATCGGGGGTGAAATTCAGCATCGGGTGCGATTGGACTCCCACCGGAAGCAAGAACCTATTACAGGAACTCAAGGTGGCTGCTCATGCCAACAGCGAACAGGGTAGCCCTTTCAGTAGCTATGACCTTGTGCATGCCGTCACCGCAGCCGCTGCGCACGTCACTGGCTGGGCCGACCAGCTCGGAACCATCGAAGAGGGGAAACTGGCTGACCTGCTCATCGTTAGGGACAAAAAGCCCGATGCTTATTTAAACTTGATTGCTGCTACGGAGCCTGATGTGGAACTTGTGGTCGTAGCTGGTGTTCCTCGGTACGGCAACAGGACTTTTATGCATGCCTGGCACGAAACTGCAATGGTGCTATTGGAAGACATTGAGGTCTCTGGTCAAACAAAGGCACTGTATCTGCATGCTCCCACTTCTGAGATCAACGATGTAAGTTTTACAGCTGCATGTGAAACCCTTAAAGAAGTGATGAATGATCTCTACGGTTACGTCGACAAAATGGAGCAGGAGGGTAGTCGCCTCTTGGCCTTGGGTGAAGATCCCACCCCCGAGTTCAGCATTGAACTGGACAATGAGTTTTACATAGATGGGGATGTATTCCGCGTAGACGAACACGTACTGCTGGCCGATGTACCCATGGCACCTTTTGTCGATCTAGATTCCCCGATCGTTGAGGGAGCTAATTACTGGCAGCGCATCGAGAGTCAACAGAACATACCAGACTCCTTAAAGGACTGGCTAAAAGCCTGTTACAGTCAATGACATGAATCCAAATCAAATCTCAACCGCTTCGATGCCGACCAGCTGCGCCAGCTCGCAGCGCAGATGCTGACTAATGCGGCGGAGAAAGATCAAACCATTACTCAGCCAGCAGAACCAGGTTATCTCTGAAATAGTTTGTCAAGCACGAATCTGGTAGCACCCAGTGCGACTGTGGCTACCTGCTACAACGCTTCGGCGAAGATATTAGGGAAGCTTGACTACACCTCCAACGCCTTCACCGAGGAGCATCTTGTTCGAGGCAATTGGGCCTTCATTCGTTGCGAACGCACTATCGTCGATCTGCTGCCTCATAACTGAATGCCAGCTAATCAAGCATTTTTGCTTTGGTGGAGCTCTTCTTAATCTTCGAGATTACGCTTTCAATGGACTTAGAGCTTACTGGTTTATGTATGATGTCGCTTGCTCCTGCATTACTAAGCCTTTCCCCATTAGCACAAGTGCGATGGGGTGTTACAGCAACTAAGGGAGTCTGATTATTTGGACAGTCGCTTGATTTATGTACATGCCCGATAAGGGTAATACAGGTTATAAGGGGGATCCCGCAATCAACAAAAATCACGTCAAACAGTTCTTTGTTTGCAAGTTCTAGTCCTTGCAGGCCATCCACGGCGTAGTGCACTTCCACGCCCAAATTAGAAAGTAGTTTCCCAATTATTCGTCTGGATTCTCTGTCATCCTCAACAACAAGAGCCCTTATCTCACAATTATGATCGACGAGCTTTATTTGCTCTCCAACTATTCTTGATACTAGATGATGTACTGTGTCACTAGGCGAGCTATACGAATCTAATCTGATGGTATTGGGAAACTTATTTAATAATTCAAGAGGCATGTCAACCACTGCTATATGGCATGGCTTGAGCTGTAATGGTTTTCTTTGCAAGTTGTCAGTTATGTAGAGATCAGGCTTAATATTACTTTTGTTTTCTGGAGGATTGATTACATAAGTTAACTCTTCTCTAAGGTATTTGATGAGATCAGAGTTGGAATCTTTATCTATAGCAACTGTTAGTTGATTTAGCTGCTGTAATGCACTCTCAAATCTTGCTTGCTCTGAGGTATCAACATGAATCGGCCAGCTCAAATCAAATTGTAGGCTCTTCTTATTAGGTGACAAAGTAATTTGGAAACTACCATTTTGTGACTCAATGAAGGATTTGCAGAAGAACAGTGCTAGCTGCAGTCCAAATAACTTTTCAGCTTTGTTCCCGGATAGTGATTTTCTTATATTGTGAAGTTCTAGAACCTCAGGCGAATACTCAAGGACTGATGTCGATATCCAATGCATACCTAGTATTGGGGGTGAGGTATCTATGTCCCTCTCAACTTTTACTACTACATTGATGTCGAGAATACTGTTTGTGGACAAGGAACAATCCAGTAATGTATCAAGTGTATGGCTCCATCGCGAAGCATCACCTATCCAGGCAAAGGGTGTGCCTCGGTCGTATCGAATTGTAAATGGAGTCAGTGCGGTTTTCTTCAATTCAGCCAACATGCTATCAAAGCGGACGGAGGTGCTTTCCGCCTGAGTTCGGTACCCGTCTAATACTGTTAGGTCTTGAATATTATTAGCAAGATGTTTAAGGCGTTTAGCTTCTCGGCGGATGATTGCCGCGTGCTCTTGTTGATGTGGCTTTAATTGACCATACAACAAATCAGCAGTACCAACTACGAGATTCAGTGATGTCCGTGCTTCATCGGTAAGGTGAGATACCCAGGTAAGGTGACCGGTAAGTTGTTTTTGTGCCCTGAGTGATCTTCCATGCTTCCGGATGGTTTCAGATACTGTAAATAGGTATAACCATATTGAGGTGGTGATTACTCCAATTACCATGAGATTCAGAGCTACACTTGGCGATATGATGCTGGTATGAAGTGAGCTAATTAGCATGAAGGCACAGGATAGTACAAATAACCCCCAAGCTATTCCTGAACCTATCTTTGCTGATATTCCGAGTTGGAGCTTTTTACCTCCGATGAGCAAAATGAAGATAAAGGTTGTAAGGTTTATTGTAGTCAGAGCCCAGCCGATCTTGCTTGCACCATTGGCATCAGCGAGTAGAAGTGGAGCAAAACCCAAAGCATTTATAGCGGCAATCGCAGCAAGTCCCCTACCCTGTCCAGAGGACATAAGTTGTCGCTCAATGCAAAGAATTTGCCGGGCAATTAAGATACCAAACACATAGAGAGCTACGGTAGATAACCAAAACCCTTTTATGACCCACCAGTTACTATGCCATCCTAACCAATCAAAGAAACTACCCTCTCGAAATAAAACAATAAGGAGCGCGGAGATCGTAAAAAAGGAGCAATAGGCCCAGAGTGTACGCCTATATATAATGAGCGCCAATATTTGCATTAAGCTCAGAAGAGTTAAAACACCAATTTGCCAGCCTTTATGAAAAGACTGTGAACTATGTTTATCTGCAAAATAGTTTGTAGCGTTCCAAAGTGAAAGCCTAGTAGCGACACGATGAGCATCTCTACCTGGGACTTTTAAGAGCAGTGTGTAGTTTCCGGCTTCATTAAAAATGAGATGTTGAGCTAAACTGCTCGTTTGATTAGGCCGTTGTCCTATTGGCACTGTAGCACCTAGGTTATCGTTAAGAGTCTCTTCCCTGCCTTTGAGTAAATATAAGTCGACTTTAGCTACTAATCGGTCCTCTATCGCCAGGATTATGTTCTGAGGAATTGAGTCGACGCTTAGCTTGAGTCTAAGCCATATGATGCTGTCTTTCGAAAACCTATTTGGAGCTGCACTGTACTCTAGCCAGCTGTTGGTATTTAAAAAGTCCTCCAATGGAACTAAAGCCTGGGGGTGATTAGTCTGATAGCTCAAATAGCTTTGTAGCTCCTGAGCATTGATGCTTGTAGATTTTGATAGTGATATAGAGGTGCCTGCTTGAGTAACCGGAACTCCGGCCAGCAAAAAGCTTGTCAATGTGATTAGGCTTAAAGCCAGTCTAATACGTGTCAAGTAACTATACCTATCGGGGATAATTCCAGCCAACAGCCTAAAGGCGATCCCTACCACGATCATCGTTGTCACTACTTGTGGCCTTACTCACACCACAAGTGTGATGCTTTTCGTGGAAGTGCAAATCAATCATAAGTGACAACATGTAGTCAAGGATTTGAGCGTCACGCACTAAAACATTTGATTACAACCGGTTTTTGCTTTCATTTAGCGGCTACCAGCGGCACCATAAAGGCCTATTTAGATCAAGAGGAGAGTTGGGTTGCATAAGCTTTCCGGAACCCAGATCGCTATTCTAACGGCGTTGGTACACGCGGAAGAAAGCGATATTGTTGAATCTCAAGAAATCATTGCTTGCTATCGAGATAGCGCGCTGAAGCTAGTTCATATTGGCATGTTACGCCAAATTTGCGAGGCAAGATTCGAACCCACGGAATTAGGTGAGCTCAGCTTAAAGCGTGAACTTCTGACTAGAGAACTCAAAAGGACAAACGAGGCAATTGCCGAGGCTTTTAAGTCTGAAAAACCATCGATGCGGGCACTTATGCGATTTTCGGGAATTTACAATAAAAATTGACTTAACGAGAAGGGAAATTTCACTTTTCGACATTTAAATATTGCTACAACTGACACCCCGGTTGGAATATTACTCCAGTAATTAACTTTGACAGGAAATAACTATGGGTAAGTCCACTCTCTTTTGTGTAATTGCGATTGCCATGGTGGCACTCTTAAATGGCTGTAATAGAGTATTAAATGAGAATGATCCAGTATCCATTGCGAGGTCCTTTTGGACGGCAGCTTTAAGTACAAACCCGAATGATGCTAAGCAATTTATGGTAAAAGGTGATTCACTTGAAATCGGTATAAGAGGTTACAGTGATAAGGATACGGCTCTTCTAGGGGAAGTTGACCAACAAAACGGCTATTACTTCATTCAAACTACAATTCAGCTGTTACGTGACGGTAAAATAATTAGTGTCCCGATGCGCACAGTAGTGGTACCCGTAGAAGGAAGATGGCGTGTAGACTACTGGTCTACAAAGCAAAGTGTATTTGATGCAGCATTTGATAGTAGTATGAAATGGTTTTCTTCGACTTTAAGAAATGCTGATCAGTATATTGATGACATATTAGGGACCGAAGATAAAAAAGAAGCCCTAGATTACGCTGAAGAGCGCCTAAATATTGAATTTGATAAAGCAAAATCTGCAATTCTCAAGAATTATAAAGCACAGATAGAGAAACAAGATAATAGCAGTGCTCCAGAGAAAATCACTCAGCCAGGTGGCTGAGTGTAGTCTAAGAACATTCCCATCACATAACGGCCGTCGTTGAGGCGGTCATACCGCACAACACCCTCCCCATCAGCATTATCTTTTGCTGGTACACCATCATATAGCCTGCTCGCCTGATCGATTAACTGAAAAGGCGTATCAAGATAGAAAGCCGCCCCGCCCCTACTATCTATACCTTGACTCTCTATGCTAATTAGCTGAACGCCACCGACATTGTATTGGAGTTGACCTTTATCATTAATTCCGATATGAAGCTTTTCAACCATTCTTGGCATATCGAGCGCCCTATAAAAATCTTGGTACTCAGGTGCTATAATTTCATATCCATAAATTACCAAATCTAGTGCAGCATGTTGCTCGGGTATGAGTGGTGATAAATCACCAGCTTTAGTATTTTCCAGAGGACTTTCCAAGTTGGTAGCTACATAATACCAATTGTCGATAGCTTGCTGAGAGAATTCATGAACTGCAATAGCAGAAGCACGATTAGCAGCGGTTCCCATAAACGTAATATAAGCTGTCATACAGAGGGATATTATACTAGTCCCAAATATAATCTTAAATTTAGTATTCACTCAATTTCTCCTTTTTCTCTTAAAGCATTTGCAGCAAACTGAATGGCCCAACTTATAGATCCGATCTTAGTAGCCTTAGAATCAGATAAGCGCCTCCAGGTAATGATTTTATCTAAAGCTTCGGTCTCTAACTTGTTAAGCCCTCCAGAAATAATACTACCTCCTTCACTTCTTAGATTCCCTCTAGATTTTTTCATTCGTGCTCGAGACTTTACTCTTGTCCGTTGTTTAGCTTGCTCTGGCTTAGATTTAGCCATAACATAATCCCATATTAATTAAATATTTTTCTTATATTTTCTGTGAATTAAATGTTTGTACTAATATATTAGCAACTTGTTTCGCTATGCCAGGTGAAACTGATTCACGACTACCAGAGACGTTTAATACTTTGGAGTTTGTTGATCGAATAAATGCTCTAAAAATTTCACTTATATTATTTGTACCCAGATATAAAATGCGCCATGGTTTTTGTAGATCGTTACATGTTTCAATGGTAAGTTCAGATTTTGTGTTATCTGCTTGTGTTAAAAAAAGTACTACAGCATCAGACATTGCAATATTTTCACGGGTTCGAGTGAGATCGTTAGCGGATGGGTGGGCAATCAAGCCAAAGCGAGATTGTAAAATTGGCTGAGATCCATTTTCTGTTTTGTAATCCGAAGGCGCATATCCACCAGTAGATATACAACACCTTTCAGCCCCGACTAATGCACCAATGCCGACACCTGCTTCTCCATCAGAGATTATTTTCTCAGGTCTTGGTAAAGATAATCCATGAGTATCTTCATTGTCATTTTCTTTCATGAGGCTTTACTTTTGCATATATCACTTAGGTATAGGCGATTTTAGATTCATCAAGCAATTAGCCCTAGTCAAAAATATAGTTTTGTGCATTTTCTTGCTTTTGAAGCGTAACATGTTACGATCAGGATTCACAGCCATCCTATGTCCTATGAGGAACCAGCTATGTCTAACGTTCTTGAACAAGGTAGAGTCCAAACAATAGGCTGGTTGGGTTGTGTTCCAGTAATTCCTAATGATGACCCCGATATAGTTAGAATAAGAACTCAATTTGAATGGGGTACAGGAAGTACTGAAATGCAAAATGCTACCAGTTTTGATGCTTGGATTCGTTCCTGCACCGAGATTTCAAGTGAAATAATATTGAAAATGATGAATACGGTAGATCCAGGTGAGACGCCACCTAAGTCTGATGTGATTTGTAAGCAGATCCATAACGCTCAACGTACGTGCGCTATGAAGAAGAGCCATGGCTTATGTTAAACACCACCTTATCTATCTACAATCTATTAAGGAGATAGATAAGGTGATTTTATTTATAAAAGGTCATTACAAACTAAACCTAGCTTAGATCTATATTTTTGTCAGCAAGGGATTCCTTGCCCTACAGCTTTTATACCATCTGGAGTGACCCGAACACAGGCCCATGAAGCGTCCGTAAGTAGGCCTCGTACTTTCAAATTCTGATCAATTTTATCATCCACCGAATATATAGGAACTGGGCGCCTTTTTTGGTGTTCATTTTTTTGCTGTCGTTTTAAATACCATTCTAGACGACTAAATTGACCTTTTGTTAGCGGGCTATTATCGACGGCCTTAGATGATCTTGTTCTCATGACTTTTCCTCTTGTTTATATTTAACTGAAATTGAGTGTATCTAGTTCAGCAGCGCTATCCTCTTCTACCTTCTTGGTAGAGGTGATCTGAGAGTGTGCAGCCTCCTCCCTGCTTTCATTATTTGAATCTGATCCAGGGGCGGATGGGTTGTTAACATCGAAGATACCCTCGAACCACTGATACAGTTGAGTTAATTCATTCGTCATCATAATCCAGTCAGCCTCAATATCTTGAATCATTGAAGTGGGATTTTCAGCGCGTTCGATTTCACCCTTTAATATATCTGTCGGTTTTAGCTTTCTAATTGATCCGTCAGATTTCAGCTTGAACTTCAATCTTCCATCTCGGACGAGCGCAAGTTCCATAACACGTTTGTCATGGTTAAGGAGAGTGATTAACTCATCACTTTCAAGGTCTTGATTGCTAAAAACAGCTTTAGATTTATTATCGTGCTTTAAAGTGGCTTCGTGATCCATCTGCAAACTACGTGGCATTTGTTCAGTTGGTTTGTACAGCCAGCTTGTCAAGTAAATTTCAAGTGAAGAATCAAAGAATGGTCTAACTATAAATTCGCTATCAATTCTATTTAACCATTCAACTAAACGCTCCACTTTAGATATGCTACTTACATCAACAAATAAGAGCTTATTTTGTGTATCTATAAATGCATTGATGTAGTATTCATCAGGAGCAATACCTTTAAGCATTTCAGTCTCTACGAAATCCTTTATCTGCCCATGCTCCTCTTTAGTTATTTCTTCTTGTTTCTTTCCTTCTTTACTTGCAAATTCTTTAGTTTTTAGAGCTATAGCTCTCCTTAACTTATTTTTTTGTAGTTTTTTTTCCTCTATTGTTAGAGACAAAAAAAGATAATTCTGTATCTCGTGACTCATCATGTTAGGTGATAAATATCCAAATACAGCAGAGAACCCTATAGACTCACGTTGGGAGGGTTTAATTTCGCGATGTCTTAGTTTCTTTAGTTGAGGCTCCCAAGTGTTTTGAGATACCGTTTGTGCGGAGGTATATTTCATACAAATAACACTTTTAAACCATCGAGTGTGCATTATCTTTCTCCAAATACGTTAATTCACTGGGGAAGTTACTATTATATTTTTGTTTGTTTTGTTTTGTATACTTCACCAGGTCCAAATAATCTGTTGCAATTTTCTTAAATGTAGATGAAGGCCTAGACACTTGGAAATCAGTAAAAACATGACCAGCACTATTTAATAAATTGTCTTGCAGGTGCGACCAGTGAGTTGATAGCCTAGTAGCACTTGATAAATGCCATGCATTTTTTCCAATAGTCTGAATTTGACTGAGAACGTTTGGCTTTATTTGATTTATTTTTTGGCAGGTATGCAAAGAGATCAAATAGGCACACTGCAGAGCCACCGATGACCGTGTAGATGCTTGGATAATATCTACTCCAAGGAATGTCTCGACACTTAGAGCTGACTCCAGATCGAATGACTTCAAAGACTCTAAAAATTTTCCATATAATCTAATTGATATTTTTTTGCCTCTTCCTTTAGTGGAATATTTAATACAGGCATATCTTTGTGGAAGTGCGATTTCACATGGGAACTCCGTCCGGCATAAAATATCCGCATATACGGCTAAGAATCCAGGGAAACCTCCAGGTTCCAACTGTTCTTGATATCTCTTGGCTGGACCATAAAGAGCTGCTATCTGGCTATGCAGTGTTTCTATTTTTCTATGATAGTGCTTTAAACCAGAGCAATGGCTAATTTCATGTGTAAGCCATGTTCCAAGTTGACTAATTGCAGTTAAATGAGTGAGTAATAACGAAAAAAAAGCCGCTATTAAAGCGGCATAAGCGGGGGTTTGACAATAAATAAGAGTTGTATAAAGGGCGACAGCTACAAACATTCCTAGCCAGTAAATATGCAGTCGGGAGCGATATATCAACAGTCCTTTTAAGTTTGCAATTTCAATTTCAAGTTTTTCTATAGGCCCATCAATATATGTACATTCTGGATGCATCATAGCTAGTAATGAAACTCGATATGGTGTACCCATTTTTATGTTCTATCTCTGTCAATTCTGACATTTCATGTCTTCTTCTGGAATACCCAATTTAGATTTCCAGATTCCTAACCTTTGACAGCGGGCGTGTCTTTCCAGAATTGCCAAGTTTGCATCGCGGGTTTGCTTATAATCAACTCGATATAATCCGTTAGCAATAAGCTCATTATTTACGTTTACTGCATCATAAAATAAGTAACCTTTCAAGATCGGTTGGCTCCAGTCCGTAATTTCGGCTTGGATTAGCTTTTCGTGCAACAAGTCATCCATATATTTACATGACTGCTGCAATTTGGAGTCAGTCTTAATGAAGCTTGGCGTTACGTAGTCCCCTATCTTGCCAGCTAATGTTCTGTGCTGACATTTCTTACCTGCCACAACGCCAAAATCGACATTGATCAACTCAATCCAAAAGTGGCGCTGGGAGCCATATTGAGTGGTTTCAATTTTAAAGATATTGGGCGATGAAACTTCAACGACCTTACCTTTAAAGTTCACATCTCGGAGGTCAACGTAGTGTTCCTTAGCCAGGCTATTGGTTGCTAATAGTGGCAAGAGAATAAAAGCGAGGATGTTTTTCATGTCGCTGTATGGCCTTTGGTACCAATTAGTTGGGAGTGGTTCCAACATATGAATGATACAAAGCCTAAGCAATAAAAAAGTACACTTTTGTAAAAAAAAATAAGTAACACGCAGTAAAGCAGCACATAAAGAGGGTAAATGAATACTCCCAAATAAATACTATTTTCTTGGTGCGGTATAGAGTCGAAATCCAGGAATTATTGGATCACCAAGTAGTTTACTTCTAGAGCTCTCCTTTTTATGTAAATTTGACTCTCGTTCTTCATAAGTTGTTTCCAGCTTACTAAAGTCAACCATCTCCTGTATATCTACATCTGGAGATCCAAGACAAAATACAGGGAGAACACCGGTAACCTGGTTGCCCCAACCGTAGTATCTACAACCAGGTCGTGCTGGAATCTTGTAGTTAACAGTGATCACTTCACTACATGGTTGAGTTTCAAAAATCTTAAGCTCATCAGGAAGCTTCTCTAAATATGCGACTGCATTTGCAAGTTTTTGAGAGGGAAAATTCTTCAACTGATTCTCAAATATAACCCTCTGCTGTTTAATAGTTCTTACACGTTTGGGGGGAATGATCTTTCGATAGTGCTTAGTCCTTTGTACTTCGGGATGCTCTATCAAAGGAATTGGTCTATACATATGTTTGAGGCAGATTCTGCCAATTTGAGCTTTACGGAATAGAGTTTTAATGTGTTTGAGGTGAGCCCATTCTCCCTCTCGATGTCTTCTCGAAGAATCTTCCTTATCACTAGTATGATTAAAAAGGTTGCTAGAGATCTCCTCCTCGGATAGTTCTCTATATTTTTTTCTCAGTTTAATAACTCGTCTACGAAATGCTTCCTTAGCTTTATTTACTTCCTTGACGCTCTGAAGAGATGACTCAGAACAAATAACGAGGCCGGGATACTCATAGGTAAGACGTGCATCCTTCCTATCGTCATCGAACCAGATATCAGTTATACCTTGAAGAGCGACTTCATGGTCTGGCATGTCATGTGATACCCCTGATTTACCAATAACCCAGGGATGAGTTTCTCGTACATCCGGACGAAGAGATATGGCCGCAGGACGATGGATAAGAGCTGAATAACCTTCTTTCACATCAGTCATTACGGAGTCCTTTAGAAGTTCGAAGCTCCTTTTTACCTCCTGATACAGCGGATTTAGGCCGTAGACATCCTGATATTCACACCCATCCATCATCAATTCTCCTTTCATTTTTAACCTGGTACCCAACTATCTAAAATGTATCATCATCATCTAGTTCGTCGATTCTGAAGGAAATTCAACCGATACATTACCCACTGGATAACCTTTAATAACTGCGATTAGAAACCTCTACGTGATTACCTATACCGGTACGGCAGCTTTAGCCTATATTCCTAGGAAGGTATCATGGTTTGTTGTCCCTGTCTTTGCTTCCAGGCTTCTTTTACGTGCCACATTTAAGCCCTGGCGCAGGCCCTAAACACGCGCGCGCAAAAGGTTTCCTCGCGCGCTAGCGCGCTCAGAAAAGCATTAAGTGGAAAGATGGTTGAATTTAGCTCGGTATATTATTCGTGGCGTATGGGTCTTAAGGAGTGCGAAAAGGGTTAATCAGTAAGAGGAGGAGTGGCACGAACAAGGGGTAGTCCGGCCATGATACCTTCCTAGGAATTCAGGGGTGTAGAATGGAGGATCTTGAACTGTGCATACTATTCGCCTCTGGGGGGGAATCAATTGAAACGAGATAAATGATCAAAAAAGCGCCAGAACTCTATTATAGATATTTACAAGTAAAGGCGCGGGGTGAACTCAATTAACGATGATTGCGAAAACTTGAACCTTCTGAATACCAAAATGCTTATGACTGATAACTTTTTTTCTAAAGCCTCTCCAGGGACGGATTAAGGTTCGCTCAATGTCACCTGACCTCGGATAACCTAGCGTAATATGAATTTCATCAAAGGCTTTACCTTCTAGCCGTTTAATCCAGTATTCGTTATAAAGTCGATATTCCTCCTTCTTCTCCTTTGCCTTTATTTGATGAAAATAGATTCCTTTAACCGCAAGACGTAAAATTTTTTTTTTCGTAATTAGCTGAGTCCCATTATTCATAGCAGTACTCTGGAAAACGTAGTTTTGAAAGATCAACAATTTTATTTGCGTGCACAACACTCATCATTCCATCTTTACCTGATATAACCTGCAGGTAGTTATCTATCTGCCCAGTACTTACCAGGGCTGATCTACTACACTTTCATTAAACTGCGGGCTGTAGTGACTTCTGAATCTGCCTTATTACTCTCTCTCCAATCTTCTGTACGGTCACTTAGACCTTCAAGGCGACTTTCACATTTGCTAATAGCAGCTTTTTCCTGCAACCAGTCAATTGGCCCAATCACAATTTCTGAAGATGGATTTAGATTGCTTGGAATGTGAAGGGTTTTCCCTGAATAAATCATATTAGGGTTGCTTATTTCATTATGCTCTGCAATTTCATTTACCATGTTTATTATTTGAGTATCAGTCGGCATAGCATTTGGATTACCTTGAATGAAAGCATCTTTAGCTATATTCCAAAGTGTATCACCCTCCTTCACTTCATAAGCTATTTCAAGGATGGGGTCTGGATTACCGCTTAACTTTTGCTCTAATTCTGAGATACCCTCTTGTTCGTCAGGAGCTTCTACAATGAGTTTCGGACCTTCTGTCGCAGTTGTTGTGCCAGGGATACTTTCTGTCACCTTAGAATCTGAGTTGAATTCAGATAAATCGGCTGGCATAACTTCTGGGCCTGCTACAGCAGAGTTTAACTCTAAGGCCGAAGGACCGAATGAAACAGCCGCTAGAGCTACGGTACCGTATAGAGCAACTTTACCCCACTTGCTGCCAATAGACTTTTCCCATAAGCCTTGTATCGAGTTACTGACCGAATCGCATATTTCCGGTTTAATACCGATCTTCTCCAAGAAGTTTACAGAGGACTGATATAAGCATTGCTGAAAATCTTTACCTTTCTCAGTACCAAGAAGTTTATTAGCAAAAGTCAACCCCCCAATTGCCATACCGACAGGGCCTGTACCAACCAGAGCGCCCATGCCAAGTAAAGAACCAGATATCGCTAGGCTGATCCTTGGATCTCCAATTCCCCTTAAAAAGCTATCCTTGTGCTCCTTTAGAGAGAGCATGAATGAGCGATGCCCTTCATCACCGCCAATCCTATTAGAATAGGCCTCAGCTATTTGAATCGCCTGCTGAAATTCAGGTGTAACTCGTTCAAAAGGGTAACCAGCAAAAGAAAAACTGCTCTTTATGTCTATATTATCAATATAGTTTCTAGTGGCAGCTACAGCACCAGGGGCAGTGTCCCGCAATATTGAATCACTTTGTTGAGAATTCATCAGTGTAGCTATATATGACTCGGCATCACTCTCATTTTCAATTCGCCGACCGAAGCGCTTATGAACCTCATTGTAGAAATGTGCCCTTTCAGCAGAAAATCTATCTTCCTGTAAGAACGAGAGAACCAACATATGTTGCATATGTGATTTTGTTTTCTCTTCTTGTTCACGCACCCAACTAAGTGGCGCTTCATCACTAAGAGCCACTTTACAAATAGGAAGTTCTTCCATTTCCATATTTTCTTTTTTAACTTCTGGTTTTACAGAATCATCAATGGTGTCAGGATTTTTCACGGAAAAAGATTTGTCATTGCTTTCACTCTGCGAAACTGGTTTTTTTTCAATATCGTCAATTGAGCTAGATTTATTGTTACTTTTTCCTGTTTCTTTAGTTTGTTTCTTTAGTGAATCAAAATCAGACTTTATTCTTTTCTCTAATGAACTAATAGCTTTAAATGCTTTACCTCTGTCTTCATGAGAGTTAATTACAGCTTCTTTTGCGGCATCGAGTTTTGCATTTAACTCAATAAGTCTCTTGTAATCCTTTGGATTATCTTTTTCAATAAGACGTTCATCATAGAAAGCACCCCGCTCTTTGTTAAAGTAAACAATTTTATCAAAAAGCTGAGCCTGATTTTCTATATGTACAGTTGAGCCATCTGGTAGTCTGACATCAGCCCCCTTACCTCTATTGGTATTCTTCTCCATAAAAGACCGGTCACTTGGACGAAACTCTCCGAATACTGGTTTAACCTTATGGTACGCTTGCTCATCGGGTTCCTTTTTGCGAACATACCCTTTCTTTTTCCCAAATTCAGAACGGAGCTGAACTATCGACTTATATGCTTCCTTATAACCATCCAAAGAAATATCTATCTCTCGTGAGTTTTGAGTATTTTTAGTGCCAACCATTTGTGAATCTCCGAAGTTCGAATTACTGATATTCTTAGCTTTAAACGGATAAAAATATGATTCAACAAACTTCTGCGTGACAAATCATAATCGCCACATATATAAAGCAATCACTTTCCGTTTAGAATTCTCATAGCCCCTTCAACAATTTGATTACAGCTTATATTCTTGGAGATCTTGGCTGTCTCCTCTACAAATAAGAGTTGTACAGCTTTTTTTGGCTCCATCTCAAATAGAATTTTTTCAATTTGCTCTTTAGACAAACGATGAATCACTTCGGGAAGGTCTGGGAAACCAATATATAAAATTTGTTTAGCTCCAGAATAAAATTCTCTCTTCCAAAAATTTCTTGCTAAATACAATCCCAACTCTCTAAGAGTTGCTGCGCGTTGAGGGTTCGCCCCCATACCTTCTAATGCTTTGAGCTGCGACGATTTTGAGAATTTTGAGTCCCAACCTATATCAAAAGATATATCAAGTAAGACATGAGCGGCTCTAGTATATTTTTCTATTTTGTATAGATTTCCACGCTCAAAAGATCTATCGACCATTGGTTTTAGATAGTTCCACAATTGCTTTCCACGAAGATTAGAGATTTGGCCAATATCCAACTGGGCATGAACCGAAGAAATCAAGTAGCTTGTAAACCGCCATGGCTGCGCGCGCGCAAGCGAGCTATCGATTATATAGTTTATTTGCTCTGATGGATCTAAGTGGCGATCTTTAAGTCTCCCAACTAAACAATCAAGATCCTTGAACGCTTGTATAAGATAAGATCTATATGAATCAACGATACGACTAGGTTGATCATAAAGATTTACATGTTGGTGAATGAAGTTGTTACAGATTGCTACTAAATCTATTTCGGACAAAAAAGTTAATGGCTGTTTTTCCCAGCCTGGTTCGGGAAGAGGCTCCCATTCGCCAAGCTTTACAGAGGGAAGCTGATACATACTATTTGCTTATTCCCGTACTAGCAATTTTTTATTTGAGCAACTTCCCTCATCGGCATCACCGTCTCGCATAGACCAGTATTGGAAATCATAAGCCACGCCATTCTCAATATCATTTTCGTCTGCATCATTTATTGCATTAAGAACGTCTAGTCCAGTGAGTGACTCTATACAATCGATAGAAGTAATATATTTGGGGAGCCTTACAGCTGTGTTTTCAACATGTGGTATTAGAAAAGCTATAGATGCTTTATATTCAGCATCATAGATGATCTTAAAATAGTGACTTGGGACTTCTATACCGTCACCAATGATGTCGATAGTCTCTTTATACACAGGTCCTGTTACTACAAATACTTCTCCTCTACGTATTGCCCATTTTCTTACGTAGTCCTCGAGTGCGCCCCAGACGCCGTATTTACCTAGGTCATAACGATTAAAGCCCGGCTTTTGTGGGACTATATTCGTCAGAAGAAAACTTTCCTTCATAGCCGCATAAGAAAAATCCATAGATGCTGCAGGAGCTAAATGGCCTCTATCATATCCACTGCCTTTGTAATCATTGAGATTAGCTTGAAATTCTTTAGGAATATCATTGTCGGCTCTAAACCAATTTTGCCTTTTGACAGCATCAGTTGTAACAGAGTTGCGAGTTAATTTATATGCAACCCAATCGGGGGTCTGATGTTCATAATTGTAACCTACGGCATATCCAATACGACAAAGCGTTTGATCTGATTCTCCAGGTAATCCTAGCAGTAAATGATCTTTGCATTCAAAGGCATGAACATTTCCCACAGATACCATCATTAATAACATAGTTAAAACACAATGAATTTTCATACTTCATTCCTCACTGGCAGCATTATCATTTACTAATTCAACATGAAATCCGGAAAACCTATCCAACGGAACATCTTTCATATTCCATATGGAGCACATTGCATATCCAGTAGCTAAATCTTTAGTTGATGCCTTAAGTTGGAGAAAATCCTCCGCAGTATGTCCATAAGGCCCGAACCACACAGCTTTCACCTTCCACATAGGTGTGGCAGGATTATCTTTCTCAATTTGTCGTAATCGACTATACTGGATACACGTTAAATTCGTAAGTAATTGTACAGCTTGTGAAATCTCTTCTTTGGTATATTCCTTTTTTTGGTATCCTCCAATGAGTTCACTTAAAAAGGTATTTGCTAAAGTTTCTGGAACTTTCGCAGGGTTCTTTTTGTCTTTTTCGCTTATATTTTCAAGTGTTAATGGCTTTGGGTACGCTCTGCTATCCTGGTTGGCACCCTGTTGAGAATAACTTGCTAAAGACACTGACAATAAACTACAGAAGGTAAAAAATAGAAGTAATTGATGGAATTTCATGGGAAAACCTCCGGTTAGTAATTTGAAATTAACATCTAATACTCATTTAATATTTGCTGAGAGATAAATTCTCAATTTATCTCTCAGCTCTACATTACATACGTTCGACTGTCAGCTTTATTTCTCTTTTCCTAAGGATTTTTTGAAATTTCATTTTCATTCATGGCGTTAATACTATTGGTCAGTACGCGGATCTGCTCACGAAAGCCTTCTACAATTTCCAAATCCATACCATTGAATTTTTCAAGCCTTTTTTCTAGTAACCGAATATTTTTTTCAAGTTCAGGTACACGATCCGCTACCACAGTCATTGAAGCAAGTTCCGACCGAGTTCTCTCCAATGCTGCGAAATTTTCTTCTGCTTCTTTCCTCTCTTTACGACGCTCTTTTCGTATCTGTGTTAGGTCACCCTTTACGCGATCATATTCAGACTCTGCAACCATTAGTTTCCCGACCAATAGCTCGTTATGGTCTCTAACTTCGTCATAACGACTTGATGTGTTAGCCAAATCTTCCTTAAAGCTTTTTATGACTGCGTTGTGTTGCTCTTGCTGTTTTTCAAGCACTGATTTATGTTCACTTTTTAGCTCGATTTTCTCCTGCTTTAGTTCAGTAATCTGATCTATCAATAGGTTTCTTTGCAAGCTTTTTTCATTGATTTCAGCAGTTTGCTTATCTCGAATAGATTCAAGGCTTCTAACCCGCTTCTCAGTGGCAGCAAGGGATTCTTGGAGGGACCCGTATTCCCTATTTCGGGTTTCTATATTCTGCTTTAGTCTGTCTACTGACTTTTCGGCTTCAACTCTTTTTTCTATTTCCGATTGTAATCTAATGTTCACTTCTTCTAACTTTGAGTTGACCTCTTCTTTCATACGGCTTCGCTCGGCCTCAATGTCAACTCTGGCTTCATTGAAGAATTCTCCTAGGAGAGAAATCCAGCGCGTAGGTATGTTTAAATTATTTTCCTTAAGAAATTGCAAACACTTCCATTTATCTCTTAAAACTAAAATTTCCTTTTTACCCCCTCCACATAATTTGACAAGCTCGTCTCCGGTTGGATACTTGCCATATTTGGAGAAAAACTTATCACATACCGGAAAGACGTTGTCCTCTGAAGCCTTCATTGAGAGATACCCTCCAATGATGAAGAGTCAATAGGGAGGTTATAGATAGCTCTACACATCCCTTGAGCTTGATAGAATATCTCTACTCCAAGACTACCTACAGGGCCTCCTCTAGGAATGCCCGTAGGTTCGTAACCATGAGGGCAATGTAGTTTTACTTGTGTTGTAAGCACACGGCCCGTAACCTCATCAATAGCACCACAGTTTCTTGGCGATGAGGATACTATTCGGTAAACCTGACTAGATTGATTTCTAAGCTTGTTAACGGTAAAGAAGCAACTAACCGAAATATCGGAATTCACTTGAATAACTTCCGGTATATCAGCACCCACGGCAGTCACACCCATCAGTTCGAATAGAAATATAGTCAAAATAGCTCTTTTCATAGTTTGGTAATCCTCTTAAGAATTATTTTCTTTCCTGTCGGAAATAGGATAACCCTCTCTCCGGTTAATAACTCAAGCATTCAATCTCCACTAACGATATCGAACTGAGCACTCACAAATGATCTGCTCATCAGACCTAACGGCGATTTCTTCTTACTTTAAGTTTTCGATTACTTGGTTCTGTAAGGATTTTCTCCTCAAAGCAATAAGGATCAAATACTTTTGATCGTAAGAAACTGAATTTATCCAGCGGGCTCCTATCAGTAGCGATCCGTCTTAGCCACTCAACAACCCCGCTCATTTTGTTACGCCACACCTTTCGTACTGGCGATCTTGTCAGCCAACAAATAGCTAATGACGTAAGTATTGCCCGCGCCAGTCATAGGATGAGCTCTATAAGCGCCGCTATCCAAAGAATATAATCGATCAAAAAATGATCGATTTCCCGTCAGATGAACCAGCTGCTTTCCTACCGATAGTATAAATATACCAGTATGGCAGATATACCACCAGTATGATAAAAAGTACAAACCCGCTGTTAACGGTTCTTAACAGCGGAATTAAGGTTAAGTTATGATAAAATTAAGAGGAAACACTGAACAGATGAGCCGTGTGATCAGGATCAACAACGAAGGATGGGGCCGGCATTAGACCAGAGATATAACACCCAACGATTGCCAATAGTAGATTTATAAGAAGTAATACATATGAAAAACGCTATAGCTAACTGGAGCACCGATTTCCAGAAGTCCGTATTCCAGGAGTTAATCGAGAGAGATGTTGATCAGTCCAAATTTAAAAATGTTAACCATTTAAACAGTCTACAATGGACGCCAGAAAATGATTGGTTAGCTGCAAAGTCCTTCGTATCTAAAAAGTCGGGTTCAAAAGCAACAGAGCGCCGATACACGCGAGAAATATACCGCCTATTCCTATGGATGCGCCATCTAAATGACTTGTGTTTGAAAGAAGTGACGCCAGAAGACATTGAAGAATATCTTAGGTTCTGTATAAATCCACCATCATCCTGGTGCTCAAAGAAAGGAGGTAATGCTCCAATAACATCTAGAGAGTGGAGGCCTTTTAAGGATAAGCAGAAGCCGTCCGTCAATAGTATTCAAAACACATTATCAATTTTAAAAAGCTTTTTCTCATATCTCAAGGATGTACAGTATGTTACTGGCGATCCTACACGAGATATTTCTGGAGAATTTCGCTCAAGTATTATGGCTGCAGCGGCCGTAAAGAGCACATATCTAAATCACGAGTACCCCTGTAAGCCAGCGAGAAATCCCGAAGGCCTAACCCATGTTCAGTGGCTATGTTTGTTAGAAAGTATTGAGGAAATGCCAACAAGAACTGTTGTGCAACAGCTGAAATACGAAAGAGCGCGATATATAGTGAGGATGTTGTACTATACAGGTTTAAGAAGTGATGAAGCGAGAACTCATACTCACAAGTCCTTTTCGTATGATAGCGTACGGAAAATCTGGAAGATCACAGTATATGGTAAGGGTTCGAAAAAGAGAGTTCTTCCGATCCACCAAGAGCTTCTTGACTCAATTAAGCGTTTTCGAGATTTTCATGGATTATCATGTCTGCCAGGTACTGATAAATTACCTATTTTTCCTAATTATAGAATCTATGAACCCAATAATAAGCATGGAGGCGAGACTAAAGAATTTTCAAACCCCATGAGTGAAAGTGGAGCAATGGAGCTTCTAAAGTCTTTGTATATGCTTGCCGATAAACGGATGAAAGAGAACTATCCCAAAGAGGAATCACAGGCGTCAATTTCCTATCATGAAGCCACTCTACATACACTGAGGCATTCCCGGGCTAGACATCTTATTTTTAATGATGGCGTGGATTTGAGGGTGGTTCAAGCTTTTCTAGGGCATAGTAAGATTATGACAACACAACTATATACAGAACCATCCATGGATGACTTATTAAAAACCATGTGATAGAACCAAAAAAGTGTAGTTTATTAATAATTTTCTTAGACATTTGTATTTACAGAATATATGTTGTCAATGTACGGATTCCAAATTGATTTTTGGGAAAATTGAGAGGGTTTAGTAGATGACTAAAGTAATTCTAAAGCGAGCTACCTTCGCTTTAATCCCTTTAATAATTATGTTGATAGCTCTAAATGTACTAGATATTCATTACAACTTGGGGCCTCTTACATTATATCCTGAAAAAGAAAAGGTACCGATACTGGAGAGTATTACGTATTCAATTCTTTATACTGCTATATTTTCTTTAATTGCGAGTATAGTATCTGTAAAAATAGATAAAAGTAAATCTCAACCTCAGGGCATAAACTAGTAACATCAGATAGGATTTGGTTACCTATATTAAGATTGAAGTAAATTTTAATGGTAATATATGCATAAAAAAGAATCCGGATATAAACTAAAGAAAATTAGAGAATTAGCAGCTAAAGGACATATTGTTGATCCGGTTATTATCGACTGTGAAAGCGTTTTCACTTTTCGTTTTAGTATAAAAAATACTATAGGTGATAGGAAAAATTGCGTATTGATTACGGTAAAAGGCGCTGAGCCAAGAGAGTTTAAAAGGGTTTTAACCTATACAAGAGTCCTAAAGAAAGCCGGCATAGAAATATGGCGAGTTAAGAAACGAGGAAAGGTATGAGTTCTCAAATTGATAGTTTTACGAATGCAATAGTACGATGTCTAGTTTTCATTGAGCTAGCACCATACTGGGAAGATTATAAAAATATGGTATTTACAAATACTGATATTGAAAGGATTTCTGCTAGAGTAAAAACTGTAAATATAGAATTAGACGATGAACATTTGCGTGCAGAAATAATCAAGTTCTATAATTGTCTAAAAACTGACTGGAATATTGGAATAAGCCAAGTGCTCAATTCGATACAGCTAATTGATTCAGGGGAAAAATTGAATTTACATAAAATTCTAAGTGAGATTGTAACCTCAAAAGAAAGGTCAAACGCTGGAATAGAAAAAGCACTTAACCTTATTACTCGGGAAATATAGTTAAGCCTGAATATGTAAAGTTCATTTCTGATAATAGTTTATGAGTTAGGAGCCAGGCATGATGTAAACTGGCTCCTAATGAACAAAAACAAAATGCTATTATGCGGCTTCCTCTCTTGCTCTTGCATTATGAATTGCTAATAAATCCTGCACAATCTCATTGAGAATACCCTTAGGTGTTTCTTCAGATTCTGCATCACGACTGCTCAAGTCCTCACCCTGATAGGATTTCTTTCTTTGAGAGAGTCCAGCTAGAGCTTTACGTTTTTCAATCTCCTGATCGAGATTGCCATCACTATGAAATTCTACCAACAGTTTTCGTGCTTCCAAATCACCTATCTCTCCAGCCAGTGTATCTCTGACATATCCATCATCTGAAGAGCTATTGCAAGCCCACAAAAAAGTAGGACCCTGAGTGCTCATTAGAAGCTGTTCAAAGTTGCCTTTTTCTGTTTCATTAATACTAAGCAATGTTGCACCATGCTTGTTGGGCTTTCTTAGTGATTCGTTCAAATGTTGTGTCATTGTTGCACTCAGCTTAAAAGTCTTTGCAACTTCTATGCAGTTGGCTTTATTACCACCACCTAATATAAATGTGTTAGTAGCAAGCCTAACAGACTCCTCAGAAAAATCATCAGGTAACTGGCTGGCCTGCATTATCTCTACTTTCCATTTACGGCCTTCGCGTATTGAACGATCGAGCTGATCCTCAACCATCTTCAACCCTTTAACCCTATGCTTCTCATCAATACAGAAGCGTTTTGGAGTCTTCTTAATACTATCTACGTATTGCTTATGGTACGGGCGATAATCAACATTGTAATTACCCACCTTTCCATCCATCTCCCCTAAGTGCTCCTTTCCTGTGAAAAACCTATTCGAAAGAACGTAGTAAGCGACCATGTACATCAAACCGACACGTCTACTGGAATCTGCACCTTGACCTTTAGCTACTTCATCTAAATCCAAGCTAACGATCCTAGCTTCTCCTAAATCAAACTTTGTTTCCTCGGCGATTATGGGATACTTATTGATGGATTCAGTTAATTTTCTCCAAAAGAACTTAGGTAATGATTCTGTTGTCGACTCAACATGTGCATCTCCGTAAATTGATGTAATCCTAGAATCATTTACTAGTCTAGAGATGTCACCGAGATTTGGAACCGCATATCTTTGGGCTAAACTTGCTTCATGGGAAAAATTATTTTTATAGAGAAAATCTACAACATCCCACCATTTTGATTTACCCCTAACGTATGTAAACCCACTTCTTTCTAGAAGCGAGTCAATTATAGGAGCCACCTTCGGCTGATAAATCTTTGCAGACTTTCGCTCTGAATATACCGAATAGGCTAGTTCAACTATTGAATCAGCCATTCCCGTAATACCATCAGGAGGACTTGATTTATCATCTGGTGTTGCAAGATAACTCAAAAAGTTAACTAAAAAATCCTTCTGATTAGATAATGGTTTTCTAAGGCCCAATCTTGTATCGAAAACATTAACTGCATACTCTTTTGTATTAAGCAATCGCTCGTACATTGCTAAATGTCTTTTTTCTTTTGGAAGCGCCCCTCGAAGTAAAGAAATTAGTCCACGACTAGATGGACCGATGTCAAGTATAGAGATGTAAGGTAGCTCTGTTGAGTCCGGACTTAAAATAAGAGATAAATTGCTGTAATTCATAAACATGGACTTTCCATAACCCATTGGAGCAAATATCAAAGTGGTCCATGCTGACTGAAGTTTTGAATATGGTTGATAAGGTATTATCTTACCATCTGGTGTACGTAACGGCTGAGATCCAGATTTCCAAGGGCTAGCGGGTCTGGTTAGTGGGGCCATTTTGAGTGCATCATACAGGGGAGCTGCGGATGGATTCGCTATTGAACCCATAACCGCACCTGGGGTAGAACTCATCATAGACTCCAGAGGATCACCTTCTGCCGGAGCAACATCGCAAACCCCCCACCCTTGTATACTCCGAGCTAGAATCGCCCGGCGCATATCTAATAGCTCTTTGTCCTCAGCTGGGGCCCAAGTGCAAAATGCTATTTGCAATTTTACAATTTCTTCTCCACTATCTCTTAATTCTGTTAACCTCTTTTTTACTTCAACTAAATATCTATTTTCTGGAGCTCCAGGAGTAAATTGCATATAAGAAGCTAAAAGTTCTTTGAACCCAAGTACGCTCATACCATCATTTCGTATTTGGATACTCATTCTCCATGGAATTTTTTCATTGTTTAGCCGCTTGAAAAGTGCTTGGAAAGGTTCTGGAGATTTAGGCTGTAGTTCAATTGTTATTGGTGCAAATGCTATATTACCAACTTTAACAGTAGCATGATCAATATCTTCAGATGCCCTGGGAAATAGCTGATCCGATAAGCGGGGCCAGAGAAAACCACTACAATCTGGCTTATAACTATTATCCAATCTATATGGTATGGGGTCTCCAGGTAATGAAGGCAGCCATTCATCAGATGTGAATTCACTATCTATACTTAATCTAATTTCGCGGAGAAAGTCATGAACATTAAGTACCTGAGTGGTAATAGATACATTTTTTAGATCTTCACAAAACTCTGATACAAAAGATTTATGCCTAGCAGATATCATACCTGCCCCCATGCCAAGATCTTGTGCATCGTTTGCTAAGGGCATACCCTTTCTTTCAACAGCTTTTCGCTTACCTGCGACCCGCTTCTCGTCTTTTGAAAGACCATTCATATTTGAATATAAGAGGAGAATAGCTCGTTCTTTTTGACAATATGTTTCTAACACTTCTTTTTGTTCTTTTATTAAATCTCCAAGCTCTAATTCATTAATTTGAGCAGCTCTTTCTACAGGACCATAGATCTCCTCTACCTCCCGCCTAATCCCATCTGAATCGCGTAGAAAATAAAATACAGGGTAATGGCAACCATCAGACATATATGCCATTAGCTTTCTCTCAACTTCATCTAAGATCTCAGAAAATTCTTCCTCTAGAACAGCTTTTGAAACTCCGCTAATTGTGATAGCCGTAAGTAAACTACCGTCATTCATTACAAGAGTTGAATCATCTTGTATAGTTTCAATATCAATAAATGACCGTGGATTTGATTTCAATAGGCGATTAGCCCATTGGAAAGTACAATCAAAAAGATAAAAGATTTTATCCGTTATAGTTTCTACTGGAGCGTAGCGCATAAATTATCCTTATATCGAAATTTTAATTGAATTATTTGACTGATCAATTTTCTGATCATAAAAGTCAATTACATTGTCTAGTGCGCGGGTATCAATTTGATGGATGAAATCCAAGACTCCTCGCTCCATAACGATTTGCATGAATTGAGAGAAAGAAGGAGATTTTGGAATATGACGCTTTTCAATATCGTCAGATTCGCTCATAGGAGAAATCAGTCCTGACTTAAAAGCTATATCAGGAATTTGATAACCAGATTTAGTCTGATTTTTAACAAGTAATCTACCGTACCCAAAATCTGATATTACATCAGGATTATTCTTCTCCAATTCATATGCCTTTTCAAGACAGATTGCATTATCTGTTCCCAAAATCCACATTGATATAGTTAATGAAAAAAAATTTGAAGATGTTGAAAAATCCTGAAGATAAGCCATAGATGTCCATAGACTTTCACAATAAATTCCGAAGGAGTACGAACTCTCTAAATAATTAGAATTCCCAAAATCTGGGATTGAAACAGGTACTGGAGCGTAACCATCACAAGATAATATTTGTGAAATATCAACTTCTGCGTATTTATATAGCCAAAAGTATTCTTTTACAGTGACCCAAATATTTTTTGAGTTGAAATTGCTTATTTTAAACAATCGCTCAGCCAAATCATCCTTAAAGTTTACATAAACACTCAACAATAAAGGTTTGTTGTAATTTGATATCCACTCAAAAAGTTTGTGTTTCCCTAATTCAATAATTACGGACGGTATTTTTTTCCAAGTTCCAATCGGTATTTGTTGCTCCAATAAATATCTAGAATATTGAGATCTGTGAAATAACAGAGGTGTACAATATCTTTGGTTAAATAATCTAGAACGTTTACCTTTGTGTCTTCTAATTATTGACTCTAAGGCCTCGATAAAAACTTGCTCATCGGCTGTAACATAAAGATTAGGTAAATACTTATACCTAATCTCATCATTTAGAAAATCTTTTCTGTACTCAAAATGACCTGTTTGTATTGAATGGTAATTCATAACACTTTCGAAAATTACAGCTAAATGTGCAACTTGAGTACTATTTGTTGAATTGTGTAAACCCAGTTCTTTTAAGAGATTTGATATAGGAGTAAAAAGATAATTAGAACTTTTAATATTAGTAACTTTTACAACCTTTTGGGTTACTATATCATTGCAGTTGCTATGGTCAGTATTGGCCAACCAAAGTACGTCGGAAGGTAATTCTTTTACAGATAAAAAATAGAAAGGTGTATCTTTACTAATACATGCCCATCCTGATGCTGGAGATTTAACATCATCAAAAGCTATTACTCCAAAACGTTGCTTGCAACTGTAACCTTTTGGCACATTGCCTCCAAATCCTCATTGATATTATGAAAGGATGCGGCATTCCAAAATCGTATCTGTGGCTCAAATACAATTTCGTTTGGCCAATATTTCAAGTTAGAGAATAGCTGATCTCCAGTTTCCATTAACTTCGGTGGTAAATGCTTATATATGTCAGCAAACTCTTGTACATCTCCAGAAGTAAATCCAGGTATAATATATGAGACCGGTTCTACAAGGTCAGATAATATTAAACTTACAAGCCTATTTGCGCTTTGTGAGAATTGGTTTTCTCGATATTTTGCAACAAATGACCATAAAGCAAGCGAACTAATTTGGCCTTGAGTTAAATCTGGACAGTAAAATATAAATCCATGATTGGGTCGTCCATTCACCTTCCTACCAACATACTGAGACTGAGCACAAATGTTACATAAAATATGATTCTTATCTTCTATGTAACATACCTCCATGTAACCAGATTTAACCTCTTGGTGAGGGCGAGATATAAGCCCGCAACAATCACAGGTAAAATTATTTTTTCGAAGTAACTGAAACTCAGTTGTATCAGGATTCCAGTTAAGAGAATCCTTTTCAGGAGCTTCAAATTCTTCTCTTTTTAAAGCTTTAATATAATACATGCGATAGACATAGAATATATGGTATGAAATATCCTGGGGTAAAAGCTACTACTGTACTCTCTACACCATACCCCAGGATAATCCTATAACATTGTTAATTTATATATCGTTGTTTACTGGATAATCTGACCTTGTAGGCCTTGAGACGCATCTGAGCCGATCAAAGAAACATTGACGATACTTATAATAGTTGGGATGGCAAACAATAAAGCCCCTATGATACCCATCGTAATGTATCCGCCAATACTTTCACCTTGGCTTTTGGCTGTCCGCCCCTTTACAAAAGCAACAATCATAAAACAAATACCGACAAAAGCAGCGATTCGAAGAGCACCACTAGTTAATCCAGTAGTTTGATCACCTGTGTTGTTGCCCAAGTCTCCGATTGTAGGTGTAGCATGGCTTAGATCTGATGTAAGCGATAGAACTGGAATCATAAGCATCATTAATCCGATATGAGCTCTTCGTCCCAAATCATCATATCCTTGCTTTAACTTCAAGCCAACCCGCTTTGAGTGGTTGATAAGGTCTTTCATAAATCTATTCCTTTCATTGAGTTTAAGATACCAAATTAAATTTGCTAATGATTATCAAATGGTACGAAACTAAAATTCAAAATTTGAAGTAATTTGTTCCAACCGGAATCGCACCAATAGAAACGGCTAATACATCCGCAAAAACATAAAAGTTCGTAGCGATTGAACCAGCCAATACGAAGGTTAAACCAGAACCAAACCAACCTGGCTGGTCGTATTTAGGCCCAACTCTCCAACGCCAGATCCCTCTGGCGGCCGCAATCCAGCCGAATACATTGATAATTGCAACGAGTGCCTGAATCGCAACTCTGGTGTTGTCACCAGTTACGGGTACATAACTATCAATAATCTTTGGGTCAGAAGCAGAGCCCAGAAATGATACTGATACTATGTCTACCGCTGTTGGTAGAGACAACAATAAACTTCCAAATATTAGACCTGCTATTGTTGATGGTAATGGAGGTTGTCCACGGCGCCCATTTGTCACTTGATTAACTAATGAGCCGAAAACCGCCGCTATGCCAATAAAACCAGCTACAAGGAAAATGGCATTTTGTATACCTGGTAGGTTGTTAGCTACATTAATTATATATGTGACAACATCTTCCACGAAATTTACTCCACAAACAATTTATTTAATTATTAATAACACATGATGTGGTGATTACTTTTCTAGTTTCCGGACGAATATCAGTTACCGAACCACAACCTGGGATATTAAATCCACGTGTAACTCTAAGTGGCTTTCCAGTATTAATGTTTCGAATAAAAGCGACGTTTTCTGAAGCGGCATTAACAGACCACATAGATTCTGTTTGGACTTCCAACCTATGAACTTTAATACTTTCCTTTGTACTTACGGGATCACCTTCAAGTTTACTAATACGGTTGTGATACCAACCAGAATTTTTCTCTAGTTTATCTAAACGCTTTGTCATAGAGATAACAACTTGCTTCTGCTCATTAAGATCTTTTCTTAAGTCTTGCAAGGTAATTTTTAGATCTACGAGAGCTTTTGATATATCAGTGTTAGCTGATTTATTCTTACTTGCCTTTAGTTTGCTAATATCATCAGAATTATTCTTTACAGCGAGGAGAAACACATCAAGCTCCTCTTTACTAACTTCTGCACCACGAATACGGCGTAAATCTTCTCTAAGTTCTTCTCGTGTAGGGTAATTCTGAAGAAGTAAGGTCGCTATTAAATCATGATGGTCGTTAATCTTTACTCCTTCGGTACCATTCTCAACGGATAAACCTATACCCTTATTTTCATTCTGTTTAGCCTCATCATTAACATCCTCCGTCTTTTCGCCTTTTTGTTCTGACGTTTCTGACACTAGTGTTTGCAGCGAAACTGAATTACTCTCACTACCACTGGCGCCCGACAGGCCACTAGAAAATTCTATCGAACTGTCGTTTGTGAATACGAAAAGGCCAACAGACACCAATATTAAAACTATTAAGAAAGAAACTAATAGTTTCCTTGTCCACAAAAAGGTAGGTTTACTGGCTGCATCCTCATTTTCTTTTTCAGTTTCATTGTCTTTTTCAAAGTCCTGCATAAACCCAGATGCTTCTACCTCATTTCTATTTGAAGGCATATCATTACCCATTTTACTCACCAGTCTGTCGTCATAGAACGGTCTGTCGTTATAGAACGTAATTTCTCAACGTTGCATACACACATCAATAAAAAAATAGAGAAATCGACACTTTTTTGGTAGGAGCGCTAGTTAGCGCTCCCCTTAATGTCATCAAACAGCATGATAGCCATTTCTTCACCGGGGTTGATCCAAGCAGTAGAAGGGCGATTAACATTATCTGAAAATGCATCAGCGAATCGCTCGCCGACTTTTCCTAGCGATCGAATGAATAGCTTGTCACCTTCAAGGCCTGTAGTAGTCACCCTAGTTCCCGTTGAAGATGTGCTTTCTTCCCGAGTTCCCGATTCACCTGCGGCTTCAGACGCGCCTTCTAATAAAGAGGATAAGAATAAACCTCCATATCGATACCAATAATGATGGTCTACATCAGACGCCAGTGCAGGTCTAGCGGTAGCTGGGTCAAGGGCTACACCCTTCATAGGTACACAGTCACCTTTGATAGGACACATTTTATTAAAAGTTAAAACCATATGGTCATAAACAAGCTCTGAGGTCCCCATAGCTGTTGCATTGTATAATGGGTGGTCATATGGTAAGCCAACAATACTTACGGCAACTTCCGTACTGAAATCACTGTTTACCTGGTAATCAGTTAATGCGTATAACATTCTTCCAGCTTTCTCGTACACAACTTCCTGATTTGATCCCGTTCCTTCTCCACCATCAGAATTTAAAGCTCCATCGTTACTATTTTCTTCAGTATCTTCATCAATACCTGAATTTGCAGTTCCACCAATCGAAACATACTCACTTTGAACATCACGACTAATATGGCTTTTAACCTTATTAAGTCTATTCCTCATTGCTGTTTTCACCACAGCATAACGACGCTGGAGCCTTTGAGCTGAAGCTTCATCCAACTGAATGGGTACATCATGATTTCCTGATCCCTGACTATTAGTATTTTGTGATGAAGCTGTTGAGGGTTCATTTCTATTCGGATTTTGAACTACTGTATCATCAGCATAATAAGTTTCATTAGATTCCTTTGTCGTTGCGTTGGTATCAATACTTTTGTTTCCCTTACTAGCTGGAGACCGGACGTTAGTATCTGATGCTTCAACAGTTTTCTTAAATCCTGCATTAGATCGAACAGATGAAGTAGATTTTCCAGTTCGTATATCTATCGATTCACCATCTTCATTTACAAGACCACCATCGTCGGCAAGTGTTACGGAGCGTTTATTCTCATCAACAATTGGCTGACCATTCCGATCAACAATTTCACCGTCTTCTGAAATATATATTTCTTGGCCTCTATACCTGATCGCCCTTCCATATTTATCAACTATCTTGCCACTTTCATCTGTATAAACAGGTTTACTATTAACTCTTACAAGTTGACCATCTGAATTAACAATCTGGCCATCTTCAGTCCGATATAAATCAGTTCCAGAAATTTTAGTTAATTTTCCTCCTGAAGTTATTAGTTCGCCTTTATTATCAATCAACGTGCCTGTTTCACTCGTTAAGATATTTCCTTGAATTGGAGTGCCGTTTCTATCAAGAAGTGAGCCAGTCGTAGCATCTAAATATACGCTTTTACCTCTGGAGTCAGTTACAGGCCTACCATTTTCATAATAAAGCCTGCCATCATCACCTGTGTACACACTCCGGCCGTTGTGTTTAATTACCCTTCCCTCATGGTCTACGAGCCGTCCATCGGCTGTCTGGTAGATATCAGAGTCACCAACACGCTTTATTGCATTCGATACTGACTTACCATCAGATCCAACTAAGACTCCATCACCGTCAGCTAACAAACTGTCATTTATAAGATTGCCATTTCGGTCAATTAACTCCCCTTTTGGGCTTAGAAAAACAGATCGTCCTTCTTTGTCTGTGACTGGATTTCCTTCAGAGTCAAAGATCTGTCCATTCTCCGCGACATGAACATTCTTCCCATTATATGTAATCGCTCTTCCTTCCTTATCTAACAGAGAGCCGTCTCGCGTTACAAATAGATCCGAAGATGCTATTTTCTTCATTTCACTAGACGGAACCGTAGTGAGATTATTCGCATTTATAGGTTTGCTCTCAGCAGAAAGGAGATCCTCAGTTACTATATTACCGTTCTCATCTACTAATCTTCCCTGATTGTCCATATAAACAGTACGACCATCAGAGGTCTGAACTTTGTTGCCGTTAGAATCAAATAGTGATCCATCATCATTTTTAAATACGTTCAGGCCTTTATACTTAACAGGCTTCCCATCAAGTGTTGTAAGTTGTTCTTGGCCAGGAAGTAACTTCCCACTTAATCCATTTGTAGAAGAAACATGAAATCTAGGGTCGTCAATTACCTCTCCAGATTCATCAATTAAACGTCCATTTTTATCTACACGTATCCTTTTTCCATCATTTGTATATATTTGGGCTCCTTTAGAATCAACTAAGTAACCTTCATTATCTCTGTATACATCTTCACCTTTAAAGCGTATATTTTTACCGTTTTTTGATACTAGTTTTTGTGCCCCTCTATTAATCCCATCTTTAACGAATGTTTTACTCTTGACTATAAATTTGTCAGATGGTTGTACCTTTCCATCTTCATCTATTATTTGACCGCTATTATCAACAAATAGCTTTTTACCTGAAGATGACAGAATAGGTTTTCCATGGCCATCAATAAGTGATCCGTCAGATGACTTATAGACATCTCGGTCCTGGTAGGTGACATTCTCGCCGGATTTAGTTGTTAGCTTCTCTCTACCTTGTTTCAACCCAGATGATATTCTCTTACCTGAATAATCCGTTAAAATTTCCTCTTCAATCAAATTTCCGGACTTGTCTACCAGGTTACCTTCAGCATTCTTAAAAATTTCCAAACCATCTTTAGATAAAATAACATTACCATCTTGATCAATAATACGTCCCTCATGATCGGTAAATACAGCTCTGCCATCATGGAAAACTTGATTCCCATTAGAGTCCGTAACCTCATAGCGAGAAGAAGCATCTCCTTGAATGAATTTTCTTTTATTGATTTTCTCTAAAATATCTTCATCGACAATATTTCCTTCTTTGTCTCTAATATTTCCATCCTTATCAATAAATATCGCCCTGCCATCCTTTGTTTTAATCAACTTGCCTTCGTCGTCTACTACTCGCCCTTCATTATCAATGAAAACATTTTTTCCTTTATACTTTAATTGAGATCCATCTTTAGAGATGGCTTTATTTACAGAGTTTATACCTCCAGAATTAACTAATGGGGTACTATCACCAATTGTAAATATATCTTCGACTACTTTTGTACCACTGCTATCTACAAGAACGCCGCTATCATTCACATATATTTTTTTACCTTCTGAAGTTAAAATTGCGTTGCCCTTACGGTCCACTAGTGATCCGTCTGCAGATTTAAACACATCATCATTTTTATATTTGATTTTCTGCCCGCCAGAGGTAACAAGCTTTTCGTTACCTATTTTGACATCATCTTTGACAAATGATACTTCTTCTACTGTTACTATATCATCATCAACAGGTCGCCCATCACTATCAATTAAAGAGCCATCATCATTAACAAATATTTTCTTACCTTCCCGAGTAAGTATTTGGTTCCCAAACTTATCTATTAAAGAACCATCTGAGCTCTTGTAAACATCAGAGCCTTGAAACTTAATTGATGCACCATCTTTTGTTGTAAGCTTTTCAGGTCCATTTCTTAGTCCACTACTAATATTTTCACCAGAAACAGTTTTTAAAATATTCTCATCGATTAAAGCGCCATTCTCATCTACCAGGTCGCCATTATTATCAACAAATATATTTCGCCCATTAGATGTAGTAACTGGTTTTCCATTACTATCTAAAAGTATACCGTCCAGCCCTCTGAAAACTTCCTTACCTTCATGTAAAACAGAATTACCTTCTTCATCTGTTAATAGGTGAACGCTTGTTATTTCGCCTGGAGAAATATTTCTCTCAGTTATTTCTTCAAATATATCTTCTGTAAGGATGTTTCCATTGGTATCAATGATGTTCCCATTTCCATCCAATAGTAGTGAACGGCCATCAGAAGTTAATACCTCATTTCCATCTTCATCTACAATATTACCATTTTCAGTAACATATACCTGTTTCCCATTAACAGACAACGGATTGCCGCTCTTTGACAACATTTTCCTTAATGACTGAATTCCACCAGAATTTGTTAGATATCTAGATTTATTAGTATTTAGGATGTCATTATTAACAGGGTTACCATCAATATCGGTTAAGGTTCCATCTTCATTTAGGAATATCTCCTTACCGTCTCCGGTTTTTATGGAGTTTCCTTTCTCATCTACTAACTTTCCATTATCTGATATAAAAACATCTTTAGAACCATACCTGACATTATTACCATCAGAGCCTATCAACTGCTTTCTAGTTATTAAGTCGCCACTTTTCACAAATCGATTTTCAGCTACAGTTAGAATATCTTCGTCAATAACTTGTCCATCTTTATTGACTAGATTCCCCTCATCATCGATGTAAAGCCTCTCTCCATTAGATGCCTTTACGGAATTACCATCTTGATCATATAGAGCACCGTCATCTCCTCTATATACATCTTTGCCATTAAACTTTACCGATTTTCCATCTTTGGTTACTACCTGCTCCCTACCGACAATTAAAGGCGAATTGACGATTTCACCCATATCGGTAGTAAGTATTTCAGAGCTAATCTTGGAACCTGACTCATCGATCAAATTACCATTTGAATCAACGTATATCTCTTTACCATCATTTGTAGTAATTCCTACTCCGGACCCATCCACAAGTCTTCCAGTAGAATCAATGAATACCTCTTTACCATCATAAAATACCTGCTCGCCAGTTGAGGTAGTAACCTTTCTACGTGTTGATAGTTCACCATTAACAACAGATCGTTCACCGGCCATTAAGTCAATTTCATCAACAATCTGGCCATTTTCGTCAACTAGATTTCCCTTGTCATCAATATAAATAGCACGACCATCTCTAGACAGAATCGGATCACCGTTAGAATCATATAACCGTCCTTCCTCTCCCTTATATACACCTTTTCCCTGGAAGGTTACGGGCTGCCCATCTTTCGTTACGACACGCTCCCTTATATTCTCTTGAATGACTTTTTTCCCGGAAGATGTTAGAAGCACTCCTTCATAGGAGGTTAGAATACCCACATCTTTTATAGAATTACCGGTACTATCTGTAATTCTACCGTCTAAAGTTAAATAAACTCGGTTTCCTGCTCTGTCAGTCACTTTATTGTGATCATAGGTTTCCAATCCTTGGCTTCCATCATCCCGGATCAAAGAAAAATCAATAAAGGTATCTTTATCGTTAAATTTAACTGGTTTACCTGTGTCATCGGATAGAAGCCCATCCGATGTGATATATATATCTGATGTTCCTCTTCGCTCTAAACGTCCTCTCCGAGTGATCATTTGACCGTGACGATCTAAAGCAACACCATCTGATATTTTTAACAATCCAGATTGTGTACTTCCTTTCCCAACATCTACTCTAAGACTTCCCTGTTCAGTTAGATAAACATCAGCTTCATTTCTGTTTTTTACAATCTGTCCAGATGTTGTTAACAATTTTCGTCCAGGCCCAATTCGTACTTTTGAACCATAATGAGTAACGGGTAGACCATAACCATCAACTAGAGCCCCGGATTTCGTTTTAAAAATATCGCTATTAGCTATCTTCTCAAGATTGACAAGAGGGCGGGTAAGTAATCCATCATTGTCTATTAAAATTCCCTCGTAGCTAAAGAGAATTCCTGGCTGTTTAAATTTCTTACCAGAAACATTAACTAAATGTCCGGCATTATTTTGATATACTGCTTGCTGCTCCCAGCCTACATCCATACCTGACCGATTGAGAAGTTTCCTTTCATCGTTTTGATAAACAAATGCCCCGGAATGACGTGTAGGCTTCCCATCCATTGTTACTATTTGCCCCTCCTTCGTGATATACAAATCACTACGGGCGATTCGTTGCATATTTCCAGGTCGAGTTGCAAGCCGACCATCAGCTATGATGATCTCTCCTTTAGACATTTGGAGATCACCATGCATAGGTACTCTGCGTGTCTGTCTATCAATAATTTCGCCATTTTTACCTAGATATAGCGGCTCCTTATCTTTTGAAAGAAGGGAAATTCCCTTTTCATCTAATAACTGGCCAGCCTCCTGCATAAATATAGGAGATCCTCTAAATAGCAAGCCAACACCATCTTGGCCCATCAATTGGCCATTAATGGATACATATATATCTGAGTTGGAAACGCGCATATTGTCACGAGGTGAGCTATCTTTGTCCGTTATCCCAAGACGCCTTATCGCGGCAATTAGTTGTTCATCACTAATAGTGCAACCACAATTGTCAATATCTGTTCCTTCTTCACCTCCTATAGGCTCCTCATCGAACGTAAAAGGTATCGCTACTCCTCCTTCAGTCGATTTTGCCTTCTCATACCTTTCTTCGTTTTCTAGTCTTTTAGCCTCTCTGTATGCCTCAGAGGTTTCTGCATCAGCAGAAACCTGCACTGCAGATGCATCCAGCCTACCAGTTGTGACCTTTACACTGTCATCCGGCTTGAGATACATATAAGCAGCAACACCAGCAGCACACAACGTAATTAAAACTAAAAATCCAATAAGGTATGCACCCCTCATTTCTGGGGAGAAAAAACCATACCGAGAAACTCTTTGCTTAATATCAGTATCACTCATTAATTATTTCTCCCCTTAAGAATCACTTTTTTTTCATATCCAGTTTCGCTTGTCATTATAAGAACTGGAATATCACTTAAACGATATGCAGAATATCCGTTAGGACCGTGGTGCACAGCCCTGGGTAAAGGGGCAGAGGGTGTATATGATGTTCTAACATATACACTTCCATCAAACTTCCAAGCCTCAACATCTGGATCCGTAGTTTCTAATGCCTCAAAATTGTCTGGAGCAACACCGAGTACAATATTTTTTAGCAGCAAATCTGAATCAATATTATCCACTGAAAAGATTGGAAGTGGCTTCGCTTGAGGCCCTTCTCTATCAATTTGGAGAATTGGTGATGGGTGATATTTTTCTATACTACTTCTAACTCGTACACTAATCGTAGTTTCTAGATCAGCAAGCGTAAAATTGATATTTGTTGTGCCAACTTCCTTCGTTGTATCAATTCGAACTACATTCAGATATTCATGATCTTCAATCTTACTAACCCGAAAGTCAGTTTTGTTTCCAGAAATAACGGCAGAAATAGGCCATGGTTGCCCAGTAGAATCGATTACATTTAGTGCAGAAGTATGCAAAGGTGCTACGTAAATATATTGCGGTTTTGCACCAGGTTTTGTAGAAACAGAAATTATATCTGTGATTGTGTCAGGTTCCTTATTATCAAATAGCAGATTTATTCGTTCCCTCTCTTTTTCCATCCAGATCTTTTCCTGCTCAGCTGTAGTTGGGAATGTTTCTTCTAACAGAGTCTCAAAGGCACGATTTGAAATAACTTCTTTGGGTATGTGATCAGCAGACGATTTATCTGATACTAACTTATGAAGATCATCAGCATCTGTTTGCTTCTCAGCGGAAAAACAAAGATTAGTTCCTAGAATGAAAAGGATTATTGTCGACCTTAATATAGATTTCACAATCACACGTCCCCTTAAGAACCTATTTCTTTAGCAAGATACTTGGAAATAACAACACCTGAAAGATTTCTTGCGCGAGAGGTACGCTCTACAACGATGGTTGAAACCATTTCAGTGCCATTGGCAACATATTCACCTCCACCCAGATATTGGATAATTCTCATCTCAACAACCCAGGTGAATTTTCCGTTAACCACTTTCGCTGATAATATTTTGGGGGCTTCCTTTGGTTCCGACCACATAGTTAAGCGTTCGGCCTTCACCTTCTCAAGGCTCTTTGATGCGAGTAGTGCTCTTTGGTACTCATCAAAAGCTTCAACCGTAAAGTCAGCTCTTTGAGACTGGATGTGATCAACATAATCAGTGAAGGACAGTCGGTGGATATCATTCACCTTTTCAGCTGCCCAATTTAGAACTTCAGTCTCTGTTAATGAAGGATCACGTACAGACATAAGTGGGACCACCCTCCCATCTTCATCAACTGCGTAGCTTAATGTTTCAGGGGGTCTTGTTAGAACATAAGCCAAAGTCGCTGACACAGCAGCAGCAGCAGCAAGAGAAAACAAGAGCGCAAAAAGGGTCAGTTTGGAAAAGTTTTTTCTCCATTCCTTATCATCAAAAACAATCTGTGCCGAGGCAGGCACTTCGTTGCCTGGCATATGCCTAGCTGATCTCTGCTCTAACTTCTTTTGCTCCTCCAGTCTGGCATTTTGGTGTTTCTTTACAGCTTCATCTAATTTGTTTGTCATTGTAAGCACCTTATTCAATAACTCCGAAGACTCTAACTTTAAGACCCTCTAAGGATTCGTCTCTACGTGTTTGCTCAAGAGTTACAGAAACTATTTTTTTTACCGTTGAGGACGTGTCAGAGGCTCCCTGAATAGTTTGCAAAATAGGAATCTCAAGTCTCCAATTGATATTTCCATTCAACATATATTTTTCTAATAGACGAGGTTCATCTTTATTTATGGCTGTAATGATCAATCCTTCAGACTTTATTGTTTCGATAACCTCATTATCTATTAACGACTGCTGGTAAAGAGTCCATCCATCATCAACGAAGAAGTCTCTCCTTCTACGTATTTGTTCACTATATTTTTTAAAATGTAATGAAAGTAAATCTGAGACTTTGTCTTTTGCCCAATGGATAGCTTGACGGTCTGTAACAGGCGGATTTCTGTTTGGTGTTACCTTTGATACATATCCCTTATTATCGTTAGTGAAAGTGATTAATGATGGTGGGAATGATGCTTTGACTCCCATCAACGATGTGATTATTAATGTATAGACGCACAAATAATTTGTGAGAATTAAATTTCTTCTTGAATTACAGTCATTTTTCCGATTTTCTATGTATTGTTTCTCTACAGCTTCTGGTGATATGAGATACGTCTTATGTTTTAAGCTACGCTCATTGCTATGCACGTTGTTCTCCATATTTTTCATTACGCATAACGATAGAAATACCAGAACTCTGCATGAGGTAAGCAAACGAACGGATTATCTTTAATTTAAATTCTATCGGAGTATTTATCCAACTATCGGGAAAATTGAAAATTGCACCAACTTCCAAAGTTGGAGTTTTCTTCAGTGAAATGCTGATGCAAATATTTACAGGAAAGAATCCTATTCCGTCATTAATGGAATTTTCGTGAGAATCTTCGTTGGTCTTTCCCTCTTCCAATCTCCCTATATGCAAGTGGGCAGCATGAATGAGAGCATATATTACAGACACTTGATCTTTAGGATCTAGACCAAAAAATTCCTGCGGAAACTCAGTTCTTGAATCAATCTTATGTTTATCACAGGCGTCAATGTCCATCCTTGTTGGAAGGGCAAAATTAAGCTCTTTGAGTGATACTTCATTCATGTTGATCCATCCCCTTTTAGATATGGATGATTATTCAGAAATGATTTGTTAACAGACAAGAAAAAACTGCACTTTTCGGCACTTTTCTATGCGTGAAATATCTCTTCCTAATTACTATTGTCAGTAGAGTTTTAATTTTTCGCGCTACACGCATATATATGGCGCATAAGGGTAGGAAACAAAATGAATGTGAATCACTCCAAACATGCCGAACCACGGCACAATGCAAAACCATCAAGAGCACGCTTAGCTGGCGGTATGGGTGTGCTTCTAATCACCAGTCTATTAACAATAGTTTTAGGAACAATTAAATTTTCCAATAACGATTGTACTGATGGCTGTAATGAAGCTGAATTTTATGGCCATTCCGGTGATGTAGTACTAAAGCAAGAGAAGATGAACGCCCAATCTCTTATCAATAAATACTATGGGTCTCATATTAAAGCTACCGAGATCAAGCGCGGCCCCTCCGGCACCGTTATCATTACAGCTCAAGATAAATTGAAGTCGAAAACTTTAAACCTGGTAATGCTCCCAGATCAACAATTCCTTATTGAAGGGACCATATACTCTCCATATGCAGCATCAGAGCAAATTACAAAATCCCAAAATGGCACAGTAAGGACTAAGGAAATTTTAGATGATCAACTTAGAGCATCTAAACATGAGATGAAAAATACTTTGGCAGCGGTGCTTAAGAACGGAGGTAGCAAAGAACAAGTAATAAAGTCAACTGAAGATGCAATTAAGCGGCATGTAGAAAACACGTCAAAGGCAAAGTATGAATATAATGCTAACCTATTAAGTTCATCACCAGAGTCCAATATATCTAATAGGACTGCGCAGCTGCCTCGAAACAACACTGTTATAAACAATGAAGAACTATTTATAGAAATAGAGAATTCTAGTTGGATTAGTGAAGGAACGAGCAATAAAATTCTTTATGTATTTTTTGACTTTCGATGTTCAGCATGCGCCGAGGCGCATACCTATCTTGAAGAACATATTAGAAAGGACCAAATACAAGTCAGATATATTCCTGTTGGTGTTCTTGGTCCTGATTCTCAAATGCTGGCATCACTGAGTCTATCTCCAACAAGTAATGATGCACGACTTAAGTTAATGAAGAATTTATTAAATCCTAAGTCTTTAGCATACTTGAAAAATAAGGGTTCCACAGATGTAGAGAAACATGGTCAATTATCCGCCTTAAAAAATTTCAAACTTCTTTTGAGTACTAAGCGCCCAGTTACTCCAACCTTTGCATACCGAACACCTGCTGGAAGCCAAGTTTCAATCCTAACGTCAAAGGAACAACTATCTAACGTAGTTGATACTATTGTTGAGCTTTAATTGCAGTATATATATGGCAATTGTGCCCTCTTTATGAACATATTGAGGGTTCCGGCTGTTAAAGTAATACGAGGCTAACTATTACTCACTGGTTGAGTCGATCGACAATGGATACCCTAAAAGTAGCAAGTGCCCATATAAATCCAACTCAAGGAAACTGGCGAGGTACATTTGAGAGCCTAACTAATAATTTGTACGAAATCCCTACGGTTATATCTGGTTCTGTAAATATTCAAGCTGCGCATAACTGGTTAGCACTTGTATCTAAGATATATCCTGAGCATATGTGTAAGCGAATGATTTCTCAGGCATCAGGTCTTGGTGCTCACGACATTCGAACACTTATTGCACATGATAGGAATGAATATTACCCGACAGATTCAGCTATGGAGATTTATGAAAGAAAAAGATTAACAACTATAGTTGCACCTAATAATCCTAATTTTGAAAAAGATAAAATTCTTACATCGATCGCAAGAAAATATCTTTTAGATAAATACGGAGTGGAGAGGAATTCGAGTATTGAAAGAGCTATGTCTACAACAGATAACAACCGTAATGTAGGTTGGTTGGTTGGGCAACCTGGGATGATAGGCTCAACCCCGAATGAGAATTTTCTGTTCGATATACAAAGAGACTCAAATGTAGATACTGTGAGTCAAAGCGATTTAATCCGTCTGCATTATTATGATCTAGTAGGAAATAATCTCGGATTTAGCTCAAACCACCTAAATCTGGTGAAAATGGCTGTAGATGAATCATTTTTAGATTCTCTAGTGACCCTTACACAAATATCAAAAGATTGCCGCGAGAGCATTAGCAAAATTGGCATTGAATTAGAGAATCTACCGGAGTCAAAATTTAAAGTCCGAGTTCATTCAATTGAAAAGCAGCCAGATTTATATAAAGAGATAATGTCGTCGGGGAAAAAACATTGGAAAAATATTATTAATGGTAATGATCCAGAAAAGAAAATAGATCCCCCATTATATCTTACAGAAAATCGCAAAGCAGTATATGTTGAAAAAGCCAAAAATTTCGTGTCAGCCTGTCAGACAGAAAAGGCTGCAACTGATGCAAGAATTGATGCCGCGTCAGATTTCATATCATCAATGAAAGGATTTGATATATCTGACAATTTTTCCCCCCCGTACTTAGGCGCGTTAATTAGAAAATACGATTATTTTGATTCGGAATCTGCTGCTACATACATGGAGCAAAATTTAGGTGTTGATCCTGCACATATACGCAATCAGCAACTTAATATAGACAGGTTAAAGGAGGAGTTCATCCGAATGGGTGGTGATATATCGAGATTCTATGAAACATCTACCCCTGATAAGGCTTCAATTGAAACCTGTGCAGAACAGATTGGGCTTGATCTTTCATCCTTCTATTTAAGAAAAATGAAAGCAATCGTAAATCCAAAGACTAGAGGGCCTATTTTCGATGCAATCATGCAAGTGCGTAATTCGGTCTCATGTAAGGTTACCGAATTAAATAATGAGATATCTCATTCTCCGTTAATGGACAATAAGAACCTTGTGGCAGATGTGTCAACATCACGTACAACACAGCAAAAAATTAAGATATGAGGTGGTTCTGTGAATGAGCAAACATCTAAATATGATTGGATGCTGATTACCATTAGAGGATACGACGAAAACAAAGGATATATTTACGGTAATCGGCATCCTGATGGTAAGAGTATTGTTGTTGCAAAAAAACATAGCGTGAAAAGAGATTGGATCAAATCTCTGTCTACCAAAAGAGAGCGTACGTATGCGCCACCCAATTCTATTGTTGCGATTTTTGGCGCAGATATAAAAGATGAACAAAGTGGGTTTACAATTGCTTCGTGGGCAACCCCGATATCTAAAGACCTTGGTCAAGAGGATGTATATGTAACACCTATAAAGATATCACAATCTCCCAAAGCCATAAGGAACCGTAGTCGTTCAAGCCATAAGTCAACATACATTGATGCAACTGTATTAGATGGAAGCCCTATTCCTGTTAGGACTTTACAGGATCTTCAATCTAGTGCGTTAAGTATATTAAGCCCAGAAGAGAAATCATCACTTAATCTTTCGGGTACACGTGGATTTATGATAAGGATAGGTCATATTTCTAATGATAGATCCATTGAAGCAAGTTCTTGGGAGTTCTTTGGTAATAGAAGCAGTAGTCCAGAGCAGATATGGAATTCACATTGGAACAGAAACCCTGCTCCGGGAAGACAAAGTAATTTATTACAAGCTGTGTTAACAGCTGCGCAACAAGCATTGAGGAGCTCTAACTCTTATGTTGAAGTCGTTGGATTAACGAAAGTTCTAATAAACGATTTTGGAAACCAAAAGCTAGTCGATGACTTATCAAGACTTCCCAACTATAAAAGTACAGATGCATCAGGAGTAATACCCTCATACTCATTAGCTGCAATTGCTGTGGAAAAACACGCAAAATCAAGAATAATAAAATTACAAGTTCCTCTGCCAAGAAATAAAGTGATTAATCACCAAGCAGGTTTACTTGGGAACCACATACCTAACGAATCAATGCCTGTAAATATTACAGCTATTAACAGGCAAAATAGTACAGTGAGTTCACCTGATACTTTACAGGCAGTGCAAAAAAATACCGAATTGTCTATTAGAGATTTTGTTAATAGTAGTGGGAACGTTAATTCATTTGAGATAATTGGAACTAAAGATTCAATTAATAAATATAGTGATAGAATTGAGAACGCTATTCCTGGCCTTAAGCCTTTTAGGGTTCAAGGAAAATATGCATACTCATTTCCTATCAGATTTAAAAAAGATGTGGAGTCTTCCTTATATGATCTAACAGGTAGTTCACCGTTATATATTAAAGATATTATTATTGATGGTAGAAAATACATTACGCTTTCTGGTAATACGCATAATCATCATTATAGAACACTATCAAATAATATCCTATCAAAGTTCGGAGCGGAGAAAAACGGTGAATTATCTGTTCTAGATGAAAGCTATCGTGTGAAATTAGCATCTGAGCTAGTTAACCTTGAACGTGAAAACACACATAGTCGCCAAGCCAGTACTCAGCAAATTCCACAACCTGAAGGTAAACAAGGCCATAGAAGTTCTAAAAATACAAAAATATCATTTTCTGATTGGCAGAAAGCAAAGTTTGGTAAAGATCCTTACACAATGTTAGATCACCTTAGTGGATATATTGAAAAATATGCTACTGAGGCTGGAATTGACTGGTCTAGTGCTAAGTCAGCGGCATTATTTGATGAAGCAAATACGAAAGGGAAATTAATTAAATCTGCAGACGTACGGCCCATAAGCGTAGGACACAGAGGCAGTGTCGCTATGTCTATCCATTTAAAGGAGAAAAATGGGCGCGAGCCAGGTGACTCAATCGTCTGGTTCAAAATCAATTTTTTTAATAAGAAAATCCTTAAAGATGATGTAATCACATTTGATGCATATACGTTTCTTAAGGAAGAATATGACAGAGATATAACAAATAACGTAAATGTAAGTAATCTAGATATCGATTTAGAAAAAGTAAAACAAGATAATGTGAAAAGAGCAACAGAAGCGAAAGAGCGTGCTCGTATTCAAAATGAAAAGGACATTAAATCACGCAATTATTGGAAAAATGCTATCCCAAATTTGTTAAGAGAAGATGGTAGAAACAAATATTGGTCAAAAAAAGGGATTAGTCATCTCCTCCACTTAATGGAGATAAGAACAGGGGAAGATAAGAATGGTATATTTTCTATATATCCTGCCCATGATATAGATATGAATTTTTTAGGCGCGCAGAGGATCTATGAGAAATATTGGGCTGATGAGAAAGGTAAAAAAACAAATAAAAATTCTATTAGAGGTACTCTGTTTAAAGACCGTGTAACAGATCAAGCCTACGGTACTCACCACCTAATTGGAACCGTAGACCCTTACAAGCCGATTATATTTTGTGAAGGTGCTGCTGATGGTTTAACCAACTATGCCGCAAAAGACTTCGAGTCGCCTGTCGTAATATGTTTTAATAAAGATAATTTGTATCATGTAGTGGGTATCTATAGAAAAAGCTATCCTGAAACACCATTTATTATCTCACATGATAATGACATCTATAATAAGAAAAATGGAAATGTTGGATTAATCGCGGCACTTAAAACAGCTCGTGATTATGATGCAGAATTTGTTGGACCAAACTTTGATGGTTTAGATACTCATGGCAATCCGACAGACTTCAACGACTTACACGTTATTGCGGGGCTGGATGTCGTTAAGCATCAAATTAGAAATACTAAAAAGCCGCCTGACGATCTTCTAGAATATAATAAGTTAAAAATCCAATCTATTGGTCTTGATAAGATAGATGATTGCATTAATCATGCCGTAAATGAGATTATTTCAAGTGGATCTCATGGAGTAGACGAAAGAAGTATTTACAGAACATTACTTTTTAGTGCGTTAATAACATACTCATATAATGATCTAAGTAATGTACTAAGTGATAAATCTAAAGAGGCTTTAGAATCAGAAGCGCACAAGAATAGAAATGAAGTAGAAGATAAGTTGTTAAGTGATACACCAAATGATATTAATTTCTCGGTTTCGATTACTGAAGAAACAGGAAGCGGGAAAAAAAAATATCTTCTGATTAAGGATAATACAGGGAAAAATTCTAATTCAATCGAAGGAGCTCTTGAACACATTGTCGGAGCAAATTTTCTTCCATTTAATGAACACCTAGGTGGTTGGGTAGCTCCAAATAGAGTGATAAGGTTGATGAACAGTTACCTCTATAGAGAAACTGGTTCACCTCGCTTATATGTCACAAAGTCACGCTCTAAACATAAAGATCAAAAATATGTAATTAGAGGCGATTTTAGAGATGTCAGCTTTAAAGAGAGTGTATATAAATTAATCTCATATTCAAATCCAACATTCAAAGACTCAGAATATGGATTTGTTTTACCTGATGATCGCGCATTACCATATATTAAAGAGTCTTTAAGAAATTATATATCAACAACAAGAGGTGTCGAGTCTATTGACAGCATTTCAGATAATGCAAAGATGCCTATAGAGAATGTCAAACTAGATGAAGCTGTTAAAATTTCAGGTCAAAGTCGTGCAAATATAGTTCTCGCGCACCACTCGCTATTATTCAGAGGTGAGCAAAGCATAATAAATGATGATGATTTCGTTTTTTCGGCTTTCTATAGTCGTACATTGAAATCATTTGAACATTTAGATCCAGAGACACGACATGTAAAAGCTGTAAATGGCGCTTGTCTTAGCGTGCTATCTGCTTTGGAAAATGAAGAACTTAGGTCTAAGCTAGAACAATCAACTGTTGTAAGACTTAAAGAAATTGTAAATCGTCTCCAAACCCTGCCAAATACTACAGAAAATCCAACGGTAGACTTAAATAACCTGACTGATTCTGATAAATCTGCATTTAACGTGACGGTAGAATCACCTAAAGCTGCTTCATCACGGATAGATAGCAGTAAAGATTCAGAATTAGATCCTGGACCGAAACCTAACGATCCCGTTATTTCTCCAGATGTTCTTCTGGAAGAGCTGAATAAAAAAGAAATATCTGACACCGTAACTATTGAGAATTCAGAATTATCTGAAATTAATAATAAGGACACAGATCTAAAAGTATCGGAAAAAACTCCGAAAGATAACATTCTAAAAAGTGAACAAGATCTGAGAATAAATAAGCTACTTGAAATTGTTAGATTGGTAGTTGATAAAGGTTTTGAGGCCGAAGATCTATATGATCACTTTATTGTCCAACCTGGTAGTCCATATTTTGATATTTCTAGTAGATCTTTTGATGACTCTCTCTATAGACAAGATATGAAATATCTGTCATCCGCGAAGGATATTATAGGTTGGACACCACGTAAAGTTAATAGCACCAGCGAACTTTTTTATGCGATTTATAACGATGTTTCTAAATCACGAGTCAAAGATCTAGAAAGTTTTATTAATTCCTATTTTGGAATTAATGGTGCAACCACCTTTAAAACATTTAATAAGTACCTTACAGGAAAACAGAAATTAGAGGGTGAACTGTCACATCCATATTTGATGGAAGGAGAAGTTAATTATGATTTAATCTCAAATGATTTGGAACATTTAACGGACTTTAGTTCAATACATGAGTTATATCGTTCTCTTTCCGATCAGTACAATAATAGTGCTAATACTAAAATTAAAAATGATATTTTTTCCATTAGAAATGGAACACGGGAAATTAGATATGGTCAAGAGATCTCTTCTCCTAAAGATTCAGTAAGAATAAAAGAGTCATATGAAAATAAAGACCAGACTGATATTAACCCAACAGAAAAATCTGTTGACAGTAATATCAAAGGAAACTTAGGGCAACGATTTAGAGAGTGGGCCAACCGAGGAATTGAAGTAGATAAAGTTCTTGAAATACTTTCTACAGAATATAGAATGCTTCTGCCAGATAGTTCTAAATTATTCATCGAACAGCAATATCAATTGTTATTGAAGAAGCAAGAAGCTGAGCAGGAAATTATTTATAAAAATCCTGAAGCAAATTATAAAGATCTATATAAGATTACTTCTGATTTAGCAGCGAAAGAACTCACATATGATGACTATATTGAAGATTTCTTTAGTTTAGATGGGGCTCTAATAGAAAGAAATCCGTATTTTAGTTCTTCTAAAAATACTATCAACAAGGCTGAAGCATTCAAAGATCTAAAATATGCTGGATATAAATCACTTTCTCAGTTTTATGAATCTATCTATCAGACAATAAATAACAGAAAAAGTACTGATACAGTTCTTCATAGGGTTGGAGGCTTTATACCACACGAAATTGATGAACATCAGCCTATACGTCCACAATTTAAGAAATTAGATAGCTTATTTTCAAGCTACGACAAATCAAACAATACAAGTAATTATCTTCCACCTTTCAAGGAATGGCTGAATTCTCCAAGTTCCTTCCGAGTGATACATCCAATTCTCAGTGAGGACTTGAGCACAATTGATAAATCGTTCATTCTTAAAACTTATGATCGTGATTCGATTCTTTTACTTGCAGATATTCATGGTGTAAGTGATTTAGATGGACAAGAATTAGGTCCCATCGTCGATAAATTACTATCACAATGGAATATGAGAATATCTATTTCAAATCTGTCTACTGCTGAACTACAAGACCTAGACGATACAGACCTGACTGATTTGTTAGCGCATTTTTCTATTCCTACCAGTGGTAGCCATCAAGATCGCTCGGAACGTCTCTACGAACATAGTATTAATTTACGTAATATATCAAAACTTAGATTAGCACAATATAGTTATATCCAAGCTACAATTAACTACCATGATATGGTTGGAAAGGTTCCAAACTATGCATATCGATCAATTAACTCTTTCGTACATGATGAAAATACACTATTAGACTTAATCGATTCAAACTTAATTGATGCAGACAATGCGGCACTTAGAAAAAAAATTGACGGTGTACTTAATGTTATAGAATCTATCCCAGACATAGACCGCAGCTTACACAAGATAATTATAGAAAGCTCCATAGAGAATGGTTCTGCCACTGCAATAGGTATTAATCACAAAAAAGAATCAAAAATGATTTATTCCGACAATTACGATAAATCTAAAGGTTCATTATCTAGATATAAATATGAATATTTATTGCCTTCTAATTCAAATCTAAAAAATTTGACACTCCCCTTTGAGATTACTCATTATTCCAAATTTAGTGACCGTCTTTTTGGTACAGCTACTCCTATTGACATTGAAAATCTAAGAACACAGAACATAATTCCGATATCTGATCAAGCTCTTATCTCGGTTTGCAATCCTATTCAGAGATGGATAATGAAGTATGGCTATGCATGTTTTAATGATGACTCAGGGGGTTCATTGATCATTCATCACAGTGATAATAATTGGCACTCATACAAGATTGGTTCAAATGAATTAGAGCCACATACAACCTTTAACAATTTTACTGATTTTATAAATAAAAATATAGGAGTTATAAGGGGCTTTACTGATCGAGACCCAGTTATAGAGAAATGGCTTGGGGCAACAAAAAGCGAGACGTTAAGTACTTTAATGGAGCTCAAAGCTTTTTCTTCATTTCCAATTGATAAGCTGCAATTTGACCCCGTAGTGATGAAAGCAGTTGTTAGTGAAGATCCTTTTGTTGAAATAATTGGTGACAACAAAGATGAAGACTTAAAAACTAAACTCGCTTTAATAATAAATCGGCTGGAGATTGGACTTCGAATGGAATCTTGGAATGAGATTTTGAACAAGGACTCGAACTTTAGCAAACTAGAAAATTCCGCAAAATATTTTTTACAGAACCTACCCCTTTATAGTGAAGATACAAAAAAAGAAATTTCTATCGACCACTTTTATCTACTTAATCCAGTAAATGCCATCAAGATTTATGATGAATATACTCTTGGTAAAAAAAGTAATTACTCCAATCTTTTTCAAAACCTTAACCATATGTATATGGATACACTATCTGAATCGAAGAAAAAGAAATTACCAATAGAAATAGCATCTGGAACATATGAGTCTCTAGGTCATTATTTACATGAACAAGCAGTGTTGGATGCGGTCGCAAAAAGTAAACCGGGGGCTTTAGAGATCGCAAAGAGTTATTATGGTGATTCTATTTCTGATGGAGGAAACGATTTTACGAATAACAACCCCGTACAAACTGGTTCAATCGAATTAAAAACCGAAGATATAGTTTTATTATTTGAGGATGATAGAACAACATTTATGTTTGGAAAAATTGTTGCTGATAAAGAAGACAAACCTAATTTACATTTAGAAACATTAGACATTCACTCTGAATGTCGGGATGACTCACAAAGGAAAATAGACAATACTCACGATTTTATATTGGTGAATAATTTTCCTACACCCAGCACTATATGTAGTTCAATTAGCGATGTCAGGGATGTTTTAGGTTTCGTTAGATCCTCAAATCCAAGTGAATTAATAATTGGGCATTTAATCCTAGCATTATCTGGTTTATCTAAGAGTGATTTTCAATCCAAGCTCGAAGAAATTGAACCCTTTAAACGTGTTTCTCCACTCATTTCAGGTGAAGAATTAAACTGGAAGGTAAGCAATAGAAATTCTCAATTGTCTGAAAGCATCACCTTTGATAGTTTAGTAGCTGCCTTAAATTATTCAGAAACTAATAGAGAGCCTAATTACTTAATTGACAGTACTCAAGTAGTATGGATTGAATCTGAAAAGCTTTTTTTTGGCAACATAGCTGGAAACCATTGTCTTAGTACTACATCAATTCCTGTATCCTCCTCTGATATAAATGGTAGAGTTTATGTTAAGGATATTGAAGCCAATAAATTGGTTGTTTATGATGATTTAGAAATAGAAGATAGATTTAAACAAATTCTATCAAATTTCTACGGTTATCCAAATGACCTGATCAAGCATTTTAATGCTGTAATTGATGATTGCGCAGATACTTCACTAAAACAAAAAATAGCTGCACAGATATTACTATCAATGGTTCATGATCACATTGATAGAATCAAACAACAGCAAAATAATATTCCTCCAGGTTATTCCATTTTTCAGCAAGGTGCTTCTTATCGCTTAGTTCCTTCGGGAAGTCAAAGTGATATTTCATTAAATGTAGATTCTATATATGCCAAGTTAACCGATCTTGTACGTAATGTAGCAATTCAACAGCGTATGTTATCTAAGACTGGAAAATATCTTAATATAAATCTAGAAAAGGAGGTTGTATATAACATAAACAGTAACAGTAATTCTGAAGAGAATAAGCAACAAATAGAAGAACAACGCCGGATAGTCAATGCTCATTCTATAGATGAAGAACAATTAAATAAGGTTAAACAGGACAATAGACGAAATCAGGATTCAGTATCAAGTACCACTACTACTCCGAAAGTTAGGGGCATGAGGTTCTAAATCACATAATAGGAATAAAGCAATAGCCAACCTAGCCTCCAACCAGCCGCAACGCTGCACATAAGCATAGAAACTTGCTTTTTTGAAAGTTATTCATTGCTCGTTTAATTTGGGTCAATCACACTAAGTTAATATTACATACATGTGTGAGCCTTATGGACGGATATGATCTATATTTGGCCGAAAAACCATCTTTAGCAAAAAAATTAGCTGAATATCTTGCCAATGGGCAGAGGCTAGAGAGATGTCAGGGCTATATTAAAGGTCCAAACTGGATAATGACTCACTGTATTGGTCATTTCTATGGTTTATATGACGCTGAAGAGTACGAGGCCACCTGGGGAAGCCCATGGTCAATCGATGTACTACCTATAATCCCCACAGAATTTAAATATCGACCTAATAAGTCTGGAAAAGGCACATCCGGTAAGGGAGACAAATCTGAGCAACTTAAAGTTGTCAATGGATTATTAGCTAAAGCTTCAAGAGTATTCCATTGTGGTGACCCAGACCCACAGGGACAATTTCTTGTAGATTTGACCATCAGACACTCTCGGTTTCAAGGCCCGGTCTTCAGAGTATGGCCAGATGATCTATCACCTTCAGGTCTTAAGAGAGTTTTCAACCAGATTAAGCCTAATTCTGACTATCGCCCCATTTCTTTATCAGCTCAATGTGGCACAGAGGCTGACTGGGTTGTAGGCATCAATTTTACAAGGCTCTATACATGTTTAGCACAGGCTAAGGGTTACCCTGGTACTCTCACATTGGGGCGTGTACAGACGGTCGTATACACACTTGTATATAATCGTTGCCTTGCAATAGATACTTTTAAGCCAATCTCACATTATAAGTTGGAGGTTGATTTTACATCTTCCAATGGAGTTTATTCTGGAGAGTGGCAAATACCTAATGAGCTCACAGATAACCAGGGATATTGCTTAGATAGCAAACTAGTTGAGTCTGTGGAACGTACGATTAGCCGTGGACAGGGTTTGATCAAAGAGCTAACAACTGAGTCAAAAACAGAGTCTGCTCCTCTTCCGTTTATTTTATCTCAACTACAATCTCACTGTAACAAAAAGTGGGGCTATTCTGTTAAAGAAGTAGAAAGAGCTACACAGTATCTATACGAACACCTAACTGCATTAACCTATCCTCGAACTGATTGCTCATACTTAAGCGAAGGGAGTTATCAGGACGCCCCCTCTATACTTTCAACTTGTTCAAAGGTAATGAACATAGACCTACGCGAAATGAGTATAAACATTTCCCCAAGACCTCGATGTTACAATGATGCTAACACAAAAGCACACACAGGAATCGTTCCTACAGATTGTGCACCAGACTTCAATAAGTTTGATAAATTAAGTACGAAAGATAAGAATAATTACGGTATCAAAGATGTTACCGTACTTCAAAATGTCTACACTGCTGTTGCAAGCCGTTTTATCTCCCAGTTTTTACCAAAGCATGAATATCGATTGACAACAATAACCACATCTGTACAGGGATATTACTTTCTAAGTAAGGGAAAAATAGTTACAAATAATGGATGGAAGTCTTTTTTAGATGATTCTAATGATAAACAGGATACTACAAAAAAAATAAGAGATCTTCCTCAGGTTATTTATGGACAAAAAGTTGGAGTAAGATCAACAAAATTATTAAGTAAGAAAACAACACCTCCAGAATATTTCACAGAAGGTACCTTAATTAGTGCTCTAGCGAACATTCAGAAATATGTAGAAGCCTCCGAGATAAGTGAGAAATTAACTGATGGTATCGGTACCGAGGCTACTCGAACAGATCATATTGAGAAATGTAGAAAGATTGGTCTTTTTCGAAAGGAAGGAAATAAAGTTATAGTAACTTCATTCGGGAGAGATGTCTTTCCTCCGATACCGTCTTTTTTTAAGACTCCAACAATGACTGCAATCTGGCAATCTGCATTAAGGAAAGTCGCTGAAGCTCACTTAGATCATAATGTGTTTAACTCAAATATAAGGAGTTGGACAAAAACACAAATAGAGAAAATCAAGGAAAACCCTCCAGATATCAATATACGTATCGATGATAAATACAGATGTAAGGAATGCAAATCGATCGTTACACGTAGAAGTGGAAAATTTGGGAATTATTGGAAATGTGTTAATAGGGATTGTAATACTATCTATAAAGATTTTAAACATTCCCCACTATATCCTACTGAAGGTCATGGTAAAAAATGCTCTAAATGTGCTCAATCGAGCCGTGAAGGTATTCTAATCACAAAAATAAAAAAAGAGAATTTAGAAAAAGGGGAGCCTGCAAGTATTTTCTTAGGTTGTAACCAATTTCCAGAGTGTAATCATGCAGAATGGTAATCATGAATAAATTAATTACTCCAAGTTCATATCTAGAAAAATGTCCACGATGCAATAACTTAATGAATTTGTCACCGGAGGTTGGTGGTAGAGAGTCTCACTGTAGTCAATGTGAGTATACCGAGCCAGGTGGAAGCGCTTCAGTAATTACTTTTATATCGAGTTGTTTAACAAACTATGCAAACAGCATAGGAATCGATACTACATTCCTAAAAGACAGCAAATTTACTGTTGGTGAATGTATGGAAGGTAATGGATTACTTCCACTTTTTATTGAGCGTGCAAAACAAATTCAAGACGCATCTGGTCTAACAGATATTCCAGGCGTCGGTATTGATTTAAAAGTTGAGGAGGATATCAAGGGGCTTCTAGTTACCAGGGTTGTAATGAATAAAAACAATCTACATTTATCAAGTAATCTTGCATTCCTGGTTGAGGTGCTTCATGAAAGCATCGATCTAACGAAGACTCTTGGGACAAAATACTACGGTAACCAAATCTGCCTTGATTATATGCCTTCATTAAGTCCTGTTAATGATATTCAGTATGGTAATTCTCAAAAACTGCATAGCGCTCTTCAAGTAGCCTCAAAGCAACAATTCAAAGGGGCACCAGGTGAGAGAAAATAATCCTGCTCTAAATGCTCTAAATGCTCTTCGAGATCTGGAAGATGAAGAACAAACGAGCACTTCAACGGTTTCTAGGCCATTAACTTCGATTGTTAATGGGATTAATACATGTGGACCTATAGTAAGCGCCCTACTTCTTTCTGACAGTAATAACATTGATTCTGATATTGATGAAATGCTGTTCGCTGCAAAGTCTCTTATTCAGGAGGTCAGTTCTACTTTGTCTATAGAAGTTGACGATCAAATTTTGTCAGCAATTAATGCCTTCTGCATAAAAGTTGTTACTGAAAACTGGAAGGCATCACAAGAAGTATATGAGGAATGGTCCTCGGCTATAGTACAAGCATTAACTTATACTGGAATTAGCTCGGAATATTCATCTTATGATTTTTCAATGTTGTCTGGTTATGAATTAGTTGCAAATATTGTCGCAAGTTCGGAAATATTTTGTATATTGCAGTCAATTACATCATCTATAGATCATAATCATTCGTATGAGCTTTCCATAAAAGCTGTTTTTGATTCTGTGGAAAAAGCCATTGATAAGTTGTCGCAATTTCATATCCCCTATGAAGATGCCGACCTTGTTAGGCACCATTTTACTATACAAGCCGGTAAAATATTTGCAGCGGTAATTAGCTGTGACTTTAAGTTATTTGAAAGCCAACAACGATTAAATGCAATTAGCGACGATAAGGTTTCTAACGAGTTTCAAATTGGGGAGTCTATTAGGCGCTTCTCAGCTGAAATGGATTCATTTGTTACTGCTATTTATGTAAATAGTAGGATGGTTAACTGATGTCAAAATCACTAATTAATATTTTTTATGATTTTAAATATGCTAGATCATTGATTGACGGATTTTATGATTTTTATCTAATAAGATCTGGCAAGGGTATTTTGTATGAAGTACCAATAGTTATTGAAAGTGGTAATACAACAGAAGAATGTAATATAACAGTATGGGCGGCCTCAGAAAATGAGGCTGAAGAAAGGGCTATTGCCTATGCCCACTCAATTCAAATTAAAAAATCAGAAAAGATTCAAGATCGTACTTTGGGGTTGATTCTACCTCTTTCTTATTACAAGCCAAAGGGATTTAAAAGAACACTCACCTCACCGATAGCTTTTTGGAGAGATCCTGTTTACAAGAAAGGCTACGCAAATATGTTTGGTGCTATAGGATATCGTTTTGGAATGATGACAAAGCTCTCCATTTCAGATCTTAAAAAAAATGTTTTGTCTTCAAATCAAGAAACGGAAGTTAGCTTAAAATCAGTTACATCAGCGTTAAAGGTTAATATAGTATCAATATTCATCTGGGCTTCTTTACTAATAATGGGGGTATTATTTCTTTTTTTAGGGATACATCCAGGTTATAAGGATAAATTTGTTATTTCGTGGCTTAACCCATATCTCGTTTCAAGTGTTGTTTGTTTTACTGTGGGCTTTATTGCTGAATATAAAACAATGAAAGATTACAAGTGGCTCATATCAAAATTAGATGAACTGAAAAAAAGAAAAGAGGACTGATAAACGTGATCGATTTACCTTTTGAAGAACTAGTATCCATCACCGTTAAAGCTTCCCATGAAGAATATCAAATTAAAAAAATAACTCAAAAGTGTAAACAAAACATATCACGAAAGTTAGATATTCCAGAGTTGATTTTAGATACCTATTTGTTAACAGAAGGTGCCTACGAAGGTCACATACGACACAATGATAGTAACGGCACTTGGGATATTGGGCCAATGCAAATTAATAGTATTAACTGGAAGTTATTCTATGATTCATTTGGTATTACACCTTTAGAAATTCGCTATGATGGGTGTATAAATCTATTTTCAGGGGCATATTTAATAAAAGGCCATTTTGATGTTGTAGGTGATGATGTTTATAACGAGTGGGGTATTTTTGTAAAGACAGTTGCCAATTATCATTCAAAAACACCCAAACACAATAAAAAATATCAAGTTGATTTCACTGAAAATTTAAAATCATTGTTAGAGAGTGATAGCTATGGTTACTAGGAATACAAACCACAATGGTAGTAATGACACTACAATGATAGCGATAGGTGTTGCATTTGTTTTTGCATTACTTTTTGTCGTATTGTGGTTCACATTCCATACATATCTATCCATCGCTGTAGTAAAAATTGCATGGTGGTGTATTCCAGTAATTGAGTATACTCACGCGTATTCTTACAAGATTGCCATAAGTTTAGGAGTTTCCACAAAGACAGTTGACCTGCTGATTCCAGCAGAAATTATTAATGAATTACCCAACTTAAAATATTGGCTTCCAAGAATAGATCCATCTCAAATTAAGTTTAAAAAATTTGTAGAGCTTCTTGAAGTTATCAGTTATGCATTAAGAATATTACTCCCTTTTTTAACTGTAATATCCATTATATATATCGTAAAACGCTCGAAAACCGCAAGAATGAACCGCGTCATGAATATTATGAGTTTAGCCAAGCTATCAATGGATCAATTCCCCCAAATTCGCCCTGCCATCATTGAAAATTTATTGAAAAAGGACCCTGACACAGGCTATTTTAGACGTGAGGCATCTCCTATACGATTTGCGATCATCAATGGACTTATTAAAGCATATAAAACGGACTTTAGAGGAGCCTTAATTTCTGAGATAGTGACTCCAGTATTTAATAAACAATATAAAAATAAAGAAGGCTATGAATACATAGTAGATAATTATTCAAAAGGAATTTCTAAACTTCATAATCGTTGTATTTTAGATACAAAAGAAACAGAACGTGTATTTATAAATCAACTTGGTAAGGTGTGGACTAGTTCGGATAATCTACCACCATTTATTAGGGGGCTGTACGCAGCATTAATTGCTTTTGTTTGTGCTGATAAGGATACTTCTATCAAGCTACTTGATCAATTCAATAGAAGCTGGATACCTCCCAAAAAAAGCGGGTTATTTTTTAACAAAACTACTGTAAGCGCTTTCATTAATATTAATGGAGTTGATGACGTCATTGCCAAGTATGAACATGCTGATAGTGTACAAGAAATATTGTCAAATCACGCTTATGTAAATACTGTAATGGCTGTTTTGTTGGAAGCAGCGAGGACAAAGGGAAGTCTTGCTACATCATTATTTATTTGGTTAAAAGTCGTAGACAGAAACCTCTGGTATTCACTTAATCAGGAGGGTGGGCAATGTGCTTGGACTGAAGGCGCTGGACCTCGCGCACATAAATTAGCAGAAATAAAGGCAAAAGGTCCTTTATATCATCCTTTTGTTGATACCGCTGTTGCTGGATATGAAGACTATTTGAGAAACACTGAAGGCTGGCTTCCTTTAGCAGAAGACCTTCCTAAAACTGATAGAGGATAGTTCATGTCAGTTCAATATCGTGCTCCGGAACAACATCAGGGTATAAAAAGAGAGTTCGCCTATCGTGATACTCGGAGTATTTCCGATGTCATCAGACAAGAATTACCCAAGTGGGATTTATCTCTTGGAGCGGTAGTACTTTTAACTGCCGGACCTTTTTATAGTCCACTGATATCTTGTATATCAATACCAGCTATTATTGGGCTTGCTCTTTGGTCAGGAAGTAGTAGATATAATCGTTCACTACCAATGAAGCTTCCGGCATCACTTGGTAAACAAACAGATTATAATAATCCTGTACCAGGATCTTCGAATCAATACTATCCAGCTAGTGGGACTATTTTACTCGGCAACCTTCGTAGAGGTAAAACTGAGCTTTGGTTAACAGGTAAAGATCTCCTAACTCACATGCTTTTAATAGGCACTACTGGGTCAGGTAAAACAGAAACTCTGGTTTCGTTATCTGCTTGTACAGCTTTTTGCATGGGTGGTGGAACAATTTATGTAGATGCTAAAGCCGCACCTAAGCTGTTATATCAATTTGGTACCCTTAACCGTATGTTTTGCCGTGAAGACGATTCACGCGTAATTAGCTATATTACTGGTAATCGTGCTAGAAAAGAGCGTTATTGGGAACGGTTATCAAATACTACAAATCCTTTTGCTCAAGGTACCGCTAATACAGCAGAACAAACATTAATTGGGTTATTACCAAAGGCAGGTGGAGATAATCAATATTTTCTTGATCGTGCTATTGCTATCCTTAGATCACTGTTACCAGCTCTCGTGGAGCTTCGCGATAAAGGTGTTTTAAATATTTATCCTAGTTTAATCGGTGAGTACATTGCGATTGACAAGTTTATGTCTCTCGCAAAAAATCACATCGAAGTAAATGGTATTCATTATCCGAATGTATCCTTATCTGATAAGTCTCTAAAGATTATCAGAGGATTTCTTAAAGGTTTACCTGGTTTTAATCCGGACTTATCTCCTGATAAACAAGCCGAGGAGGTACATCGACAGTTTGGTTTTGCTGAAGGGTACTTCGCAAGAACTTTAGCTTCTCTTGCCGGTGTTTATGGACATATTTATGAGACAGAATTGGGTGAAGCGGACTTTGTAGATATAGTTTTAAATAAACGTATATTAATAGTACTAGTTCCTGCAATGGAACAGGCAAGTGAAGAGAGAGCTGCACTTGGTAAAATTGTTCTCTCAAGCATACGCTCGGCTATGGCCAGAGGCCTAGGTGGCAAAAGCGAGGGCGATTACGAAGATGTCATAGAGGCTCTTCCTATAGACCTGAGAATACCTACTATTATTATTGTTGATGAATATGCAGAAGTTGCGGTTGAGGGTTTTGCGGTAACGGCCACTCAAGGTCGTGGACTTGGTGTGTCTGTTGTTTTTGCAGGTCAGGACCTTGCGGGTTTTATTCGAGCTAGCCAAGAAGAAGCTGATATGATTTTTGGCAATACAACCCAAAAAGTCTTGATGAAACTTGAAGACCCAGAAACAACATGGAAAAGATTTAAAGAGCTTGGAGGAACAATGAAAGTTGCTGAAGGAGGCGGCTGGGATCAGAATATTGACGGTTTAAGCCCATACAAAGCTAATTTAAGTGCAAGTATACGTGAAGCCGATAGAATCAATCTCCTTGACTTAAAAGAGCAATCGGAAGGTCAGGCGCATATTTTCGAACGGGCAAATATACATAGAGCTCAGATGTTTCATTGGGGTTTAAGTGAGAAAAAATGGATAAGAAATTTTCGTATTAACAGAATGCTAAAAATTAAAAGTCCAGATCCGGATACTATTGATATTTTGCAAAATATAGTTAGAAGAAATATTAATCTCGAAAGAAATTTAAATGATGATTGTGAAGAAACTATTCCTCACATACCTTCCCTTGATCGTTTAGCTGGAATAAATTCTTTTGCATCTAAATCTAAATGGCCTTGGCGTTTTCTTGCAACCTTAGAGGACTCTGATAGTGATCAAGCCAATATTAGTAATAGTCAGATACCTTCTAAAAAATTAGATACAAAAAAAACTACATTATCTTCTTCTATTGATAAGCTTGATGAAGCTGTTCCTAATGATAATGGAATAGTATCTCCTGCTATAGATAAAGCATCTGTCCCTCCTAATACATCTCATGAGCATATTACTTCAAAATCTGAAGATTTCGATGGGATGAACGTTGACGTGCTTATAAATGGAAGCTCGTCAACCCAAAGTAATCCCCTAGAGAACAAACAACCAGAGCCAGGAAAGGTCATTTCTAGTGAAAGTTCTAAAGGTATAAATGAAATATCAAGACTCGAAAATAAAATTCAAAAGAGTTTAGCAAAAGCTGAGAATCACTGGATATTTATTTCTGCTACAAATCATGACGGTCTTTCTAAGTCACAAATGATTTATAATAATATGGTAGAGATCAATACGCTAGCTGGTCAAAGCTCTACCGAAGCTAAGATAAGCGCTGTCGAGTCAATTGATGGGGTTACAGATGCGGTTGTTTACCCATCAGGAGATATAGTCTCTAAGGCCGAAGATGTAGAAGAATTGTGGGAAGCATTAGACAAACTTCATTAATACTTTAACGAAGTTACTCATACCTAAAGCCTGATATTTTTGATGGCTTTAGGTGTGGCTGGTAATGTACTAATAAGTAGTTAAATATTTACTGAATTAGATGGTTTAGAAAAAATAGCTCTTAGCTTTGAAATTATAGCATTTGCCGTATTTTGAATTCTCTCTAAGAAACCCTGCCCTTCTTTTGCTTCTGAAATTTCCTCAAGATTAATCTTAGCTTCATTTTGCCATTTAGATATCATTTCTTCCAATCTATCATATCCTTGATTTGATTCTTTAGCTATTGTGGCGATTCGTTCAGAGCGCTGCTGTATTTGATCTATAAAATAACTCATATCCTTATCTGCATCTTTGAAATCAATTTTAGCTTTTGCCATATTAAGTATAGCGGGCGCTCTTATTTTTGTTTCTGGATCATTACTTTCTTCAATAGACTTTAGTTTTTTTGCCCATTCAGTTTTTTTCATTTTATCAATGGCACTTAACTGAGAATCTATATCTAGCTGTAAACTATCAAATTCACTATCTAACCGATTTTTTTTCCACTCATTGACTGTATCATTGTTAAAAGAATCATTAACAGCTCGAGTTGCTGGATTAAAATGAAAATGTGCACCCGCTTCAAACTTGGTGGATACCGATGGTTTTGACTCTATATCCAGAGCATTCTTAGTATGCTTAATTCCAGCCAACCCAGAACCTAAAGCCATTCCAATTCCACTAAATATTCCGTTCAAAACACTTCCAAAGGCATGACCTAAGCCACCAGCTAAATTGGTTTGAACCATTTGACCTGGTAATGGAGCGTTCATTTGCTGATTTTCATTGATATCAGATTCCGGTTGGTCTTTGGTTGGGACTTCATACTTTGAGTCTGTTTCTGAACCTTTTTCCCTATCGTCAAATGGTATTTGATCACTATCTTTACCTACCGGGTCATCAATAGTAGAAGTCTCATTTTCTATCTTAGCAGTGTCTTTGTCCTTGTTTTTATCTTCATCGATATGCTCTATTTCTAGGTTTGGTAATGGATCAACATCAGTTGATAATTTGCCAGTATTTTCCCCTAAAGTGTCTTTTAATCCCTCCTCCTCTAGCTCCTCCTCTAGCTCCTCCTCTATTGTTTCTCTTCCCTCCCCTGGCCTGCCCCCTGACAATTCCTCAACAATACTACTAATCTCGGCATCCTGATCAATAGCCATCATAGGTATAGATGCGTTTTCATCAGTGTCATCACTTAGTAAAGGTTTTAAGATGTCTTGGGTTTCGCCATTTAATCCCTCATTATTATATTGTTCATATTCAATTTGTAACTGCCGGTCATGTTGCGAAAGGCCGTCTGATTCAGCTTGGATTTCTAGCTCAGTAGAATCTATCCCTGTGCGCAATATTTTGTTTGTTTTAGTAATATTTTCTATATCTTGAACATCGGCCATGAGATAACCCTTTTGTAACAAATTGATTACTTAATATATAATAACGAGCTGCAGCGAACCGGTTAAACTATAGTTAATCATTTTCTATAAAATTGCGTTAAATATAGTGCAATTAAATTAGATTTTAGTTCTCTCCAGTTCCTCACCAGTTTTTGATATATTACCTAAAGCAATTATTGATAATAGTTGGTTTCGCCATTCCCTTCTTTGTGTAAGTAAAAATAGGAGTGCATTTCGTTCTGACTCTAAATAGGTTAATTCTCGCTTTAAACCTGTTTCATTCATTAATTTTGTATTTAAGTACCATCCTTCTGAAGTAGTTCGACCATTAACCAGACTTGAGAATGTTTCGGTTATACTCAGTTTTGGTTCATTCGAGCTTCGATCTACATAAGATCTTACCCAATCTGGAGATGAAAATTGTGCTCTATGTGATATCAGCTCATAAACTATTGCTGATACTATGCTGACTTTAGCATTATATATTTTACGATTTAGCTCATAATCCTGACCTTTTGGTGATGACAAATCATTCGCCGAATATTGTGGCAAAGGATTAGGGTTAGTTATATAGCTAATAAGAACTTGGAAATTATTCAATTCTTCATTACTTAAAGTTTTTTCACAGTAAAGTTTTGCTGAATTAAATATTTCATCACTTTTTGATATCTTTTTATTTTGAGCGATACTTATATCACCAGGTGTGATTTCTTCCCCATAATGAATCTGATTTTTCGTCGTTTCATCAGCATGTAGGTGTGTTTTTAAATAGGCTTCTTTGAACTCTAACGCAGCTATTGCACCAATTTCACCAGTCTCTGGCATCGCATTTTCAGAAAATAAAAGATTGTTTTCGCTAACTTTCCTTGCTGTATATTGCTCCCTTAGTGACTGAACAAATATATTATTTATTGTATCAGTGGACAATTCATATGCCTTGATTTGCATTGCTTGCGCAAGCTCTATTTTGCTTGTTCTTGCATCTAAACCACTTAGTATATCCATACTTGACGATGTCCATGCATCGGTCATATCGACACCAAAGTCTACACTTGATTGTGTAACGTCATTTATAGCAGTTAGAAGGTTTTGATTTGAGCTAGCTTGCGACTGCATTGCAGATGCTACTGAACTCCCTAGCCCCTGAAGTGCAACACCCCCGCAAGCAGAGTCACAAAATGGCATACAGGGTTGCCACGCAAAACTCATGATAGGGAAAAAACAAAATATGCAACTAATTACTTTTTGTATTTTCATATTTCTTTAATAGATTTTTGGCGTAGGATTCGGATTTGTTAGCAAGCAAAACAGCCATTAGCTGATTTGAGCTCTGTGAAATAGAGCTTAGCCTTTCATTCATTTGAAGAGATAGCCCCATTTGGAATATCTTTTCTCGCTCTAGTCCAGTTTGATTTAGCCTTAACACAGAGGCCCACCACTCTGGGTCCGTTAATCTTCCATTGACTTCTGCATCATAAAGATTTTGTAATCCAAGATATCCTTCTTCATTCTCTTCAGTATCATGGTAATATTTCTTCCACTCACCACTGACTAATCCGGTTCTGGCTGTGGCAGGAATTAACAGAGAACTATATACAATTCCTAACATTGAAATATGACGTTTTCTTTCTAACTCATAATCAACATATTGTGAATTAAGTTCCATGTTAGCAAGTGGATATTGAGAAACTATGAGTCCGATTAGAACTTGAAGTTTTTGAAAATCAGTCTGATCTAGTACATCTTTTGTTAATATTGAAGCTAGATTATTGAACTCACTTATTGACTTCAGCGCATTTACTTGATGTTGGCCAATACCAGCGCCTGAGTAAGTGTTATTTGAATCATTTATATACGACATAAATCCATTCGTTGACTCTTCAAGTAACTGTTTTATTTGTACGTTTACACGTTTTATAGCTTCAGCCTGTTCAGCACCTGATTCGCCACTTACTGGCTGGGAAGCATCACCAAAGATTAAATTATTTTCTGAAACAGCACGTGCTACTTCTCTTTCCTTTAAAGCATGAACGAAAGATCTAACCAGATGCTCTGTATTTGCTTCGGAGGATTTTAGAGCTTGGAGATTCGCAAGCTCTATTCTATTTGTAGAAGCACTAAACCCGTCTAAGAGGTCTTGATTTTGTTGTATTAATACATCATTAATGTCTGTACCCAAATCAGACATTGAATCAATTGAGTCTTGTACAGCGCTTGTTAAGTTCTGATGAGCGGAATTTAATTGCGTTAGTGAGTTGGATACATTTGTACCCATTTGGTTTATCGCAGCTCCAGCACAACCACTATCACAAGGAATAATCCCACATACGGAAGGTGGACAGCACGGTCCAAACCCGAAATTGGCATTTACAATTGGTGAATTGAGGACGGCACATAACAAAATGGTTGTATATTTTATCAGTTTTATCATTCTGCTACCTCCGCGTATTTGGTAATGTTGGTCTAGATTGCTCAATTTCTGAGATAGCCATCAGAGCCAACATTGATAACTCTTCTTCTTCTTGATTAATAAGGCGAAGCATTAACTGATTATTTATTGCTTGCTGATATACTTGTTCTCTGACAATACCAGCTGGCGTTTTTGTCTTAATATCCTGATACCATCCTTCTGACCCAATCCTACCGATTGTTTCAGATTCAAGCATGCTCATTATGGAGACTTTGCCATTCACATCTGGCTCTGCCATAACATACCCTTTCTGCCAGTCTTCCTCTGAAATCGGAATAAGAGGTTGCTTATCTGCTATCGTTTTAGATAAAACAGCATGAATCAACCCTAATTTCGCATTATGAATTCTTCTTTCTAATTCATAAGCACTTGCTTTTGGATTAGCTGCCATCTGCTCATCTGTTGCTTTTGGTAATGGAACCGGATTTACAAGCATCGTTAGCAATTTCTGCATGTCAATCGATTCTTCAGCTGTTATTTGCCTTTGAGTGACTAGGGGGATCGGATTCCATACATCTTCATCTTCAGAAAGAAGAAGATTTTTTTTCATTCCTTTTCCTGCTTTATCAACATCATCGGTATTATTGTTCCATGCATCCATATCTTCCGTCATCTTTTGCCAAATTTGATTGGCATGGACTAACCCTTCTTTAAGAAGGGGGGCTCTATTTGCTCCTATTTCACCTGATAGAGGCTGTGCTAGTTCATCACTATATATCTTATTATTTTTATCAATCTCTTCAGCAATTCTTACTTCTTTCAAGGCAGAAACCATACTTTTCACTGTATGATCAGTCATTCTTTCAACAGTTTTGGAATTCTGATGAATTGATAGCTCTATTCTATTGGTTGATGCTGATAAGCCTTGGAGTAATTGTTGAGTATTCAAATTCAAAGTGGCTTGTAATGACGTATTTACTGCTTGTAATGAGGCATTCAAAGCCTGTGTTGCTGAAACATTAGCTTGAACTGATGTTGTAACAGTATTAATGGCGGCCGTCATTTGGGCATTTGCTGATTGAGCAGCAGCTTGTATGCATGGGTCACATCCGGCCTTTGCTAGGCCAGAGCTGATCACCAATGTTATAGCCACCGCAATAGAAATATAATGTTTCATCATTTTACTTCCCACTTTAATTATTTTCTTCCCAAAGAGTTTTAAAGTCTAAGGCGTCCTCAAGTTTTTCTTCCCACTCTTCTTTGTTGTGCCCTGGTGTATCTTGATTTGCTGAAGCTTTTTTAACAGCTCCAGAAACTATTCCAGGTGGTGGTACTTGACCGAGAGTTTCGGTTGTAACTTGAGTTGCCAATTCAGTGCTATCCATTTCTACATCGGTGGCCAAAGCACTTTGCCAATCAGTTAAAGCTGTTCCCTGGGAGACACTTATGGAGCCAAGCCCGAAAGGTGCTTGTAAACTTGTATCTAAAGCAGCTGTTTGGCTATTCACCCAGTCTGTGGCTGCAGTACACCCTTGATTTATTATCTCGTCTTTTATAGTGTTATATAGCGCACCCCATGTATTTGTGAAATCAACAGCGAAAACACTTAAGTCAATACTTTGAATATCACTTAAGCACCCGCCATCAATTGCACTTTGGGGATCAGAAATCACGGTGTCAGCTACCTCTTTTGCGCTCTGATTCATATCAGCAAGTAGTGTTTCAACTTGTTGTTTTTGTTGGTCTGCGATCGAGGTGCTACCAATACTGGATTGTGCGCCGAGTATGGAAATGATAACCGGTAATACCTTAATTATTTTCTTATTATAATTAACCATAAATACCTCCATGGGCTTCAGTTGTATATTGTATTGCAGTTTTAATTTTTTCTGATCTTTCTTCGGAAAATACTCTTTCCAAAAGATCAACTCTAAATAATGCTACTAATCTGTCCCTTATGATTTTCGAGGGCCTAACATCCCCTATACCGGCATCAATTGTATCTACTGACTCCATCAATAGCTCGTGGGTAGCACCTGGTACTCTTTCTTCTAGTTTGTGTAGTAGATACAGAGCTCGCCTGCACCCAGTAAATGCAAATACTTTTATGAGAGGTTCCATTTTATTTGCGACTAGTTCCTCAAGCTGTCCATCAGAAACATTAGCGGCCCATTTTATAAGTGCACTTTTTATTTCCTCATTATTATCAAGAGCCCATGTTTCTTTTTTTTGCATGTTCTCTAGGATATTGGAGATACCCTCTTCTACCTTATCCCAGTGATCATTAATTTCCTTGTCTTGCAAATCAATCATTCTCGACATTGTTTATCCATCTCCAGTTAAGTAATTACATAAATGTGCACTTTTACATTGACCCTATGTGTATGAGTTGACAATCTGACCGTTGATAATGCGCTTTCGATCAAGTATTGATCAAGGCAAAAGTACTTAAAAGTTGAGATACTGATTTAACGAAAACTGCAGGGAATCCCCAATGGGCAGCACAGTTGCACGAAAAGCTATATGTTTAGTTGTTGCTCTTATGGTATTGAGCGAGCCCTCCCTCGCTTCTATTACCGACGTCAACCCGACGGATAAGAGCTTGGAATATCTTAGGTACATATTCGGCGATGCGATAAATATAATTACTGGTGGGACAGGTCCAGCCAACCCAGATTCAATTATTGGCGCATTATCTGAAATACTGAATACAGGTATGCTTGTCTTTACGGGGTTGATAGTCAGCTATGTTTTTGTGACCGGCACGCTTAATTCCGCTCACGAAGGCAATCCTCTTGGAAAAACATATTCCACCATGTGGATTCCCATTCGTATGATTAGCGCCCTCCTTCTCGTTTTACCTTTTTCCGGTGGTTACTCCACGATGCAGATGGGCGTTATTTGGCTCGCCGGGCACGGTATTGGACTAGCTAACTCAACTTGGGAAAGAGCTCTTGATTACATGTCAGGCACCGGGTCACTTTATCCACCAACAATCAGTATAAATTACGAGAATATTGGTAAAAGCATGCTCGAATCTCGGGTTTGTATGCATGGAGTGAATACGGCAGATAGGCATGTCAATATTGAAGAAAAACCAGTCGAGATGGTTAATAATAACCAAAACTCTAACATGGCCAGTAATGGACAGACTCAATCAACCCCCGCTGTTGCAAACCATCGTGTTCAGCAAAGATATGATAGTAGATATAACTTAGCAAGTGCTGGTTTAGCCTATAGCTCTGCTTGGCTTTCTGGATTCCCAAATGGTGTCCCTAGAAGTTATGGTGCGAACCCGTGTGGTTCAGTTACTTTGGAGTTTGCTGAAATCGATGAAGGAATTGCTATAGAGCCGGCTGTTATTTCCTTTCAACAAAGTATTGTAGAAATAACAGCCAATTTAGATGAAGATTTAGATCCTCTTGCAAGGGCAATAGTTTCAAAGGCAGTCGATGAATCTCAGCCTGATCCGGACATTACTGCGTTTAATACAGCTATTCAATTATATAAAACGGAATATGAAAGAATAGCTAATGAGGCAATGTCATCAATTGCGACAATCAGAATTAACAAGTGGGCTAGTGCAAATCCTGACGCAGCGGGAACCACTATGGGAGCACGTGACGCCGGCTGGATTACAGCTGGTGCTTGGTATTGGGATTTCCAGAGGATTAATGCGGAAACTCAGACAATGGTTAACGTCAAGCCAAAAATGGAAGGCCCAACTGAAGATGCTCGGGAAAACGATGATTACTCTACATTTGAATCAGCTCTGAATACTTACTTCTCGAAAATGCAAGTTCAAGATCAATATGGAAATACTGTTAGTGCTTTAGAAAGAAGTAGTTATGCTGAGGATGATTGGAGTTTAGATAAAGTTTTAAGTATGTCAAAGGCTTCTATTGATTTGGCATTAACTAATCCTGATCCAGTTTCAGGAATGGCAAACGTGGGTCACGCACTAATTACTGCGGTTGAAATTGGTTATCTTGCTTCAATACCTGTGTACGTTGCCGCTGATACAGCCTCGGATGTTGCAGACGCTACTGGCGGTTTTACGGGTGGGGCAGCTATGGCTATCGCATCACCTATTCTGTCATTAATTGAGGAGGGTAGAACTTTACTTGTAATAGCTGGGATTTTACTTCTTCCAATTGCCATCATGCTTGCATTTTATCTTCCTGCTACGCCCATGATTCTCTGGATTATGGGAGTTGCTGGTTGGTTCATTCTTCTAATTGAAGCTGTTATTGCTGCACCTATTTGGGCTGCTACTCACGCTATGCCTGAGGGCAATGGCTTTGTAGGACAACGAGCCATGGCCGGATATATGGTAATGTTATCCTTATTTTTGCGCCCCACTCTTATGTTATTTGGCTTCTTCTCCTCTATGACTCTAATGATAGTGATGGGAAAAGTAGTGATGCTTTTGTTCCTTCCTGCTATGTCATCTATGAACGCTGGTCATGTATCCGGCCTGGTAACATTAGTTGCTTTTCTCGCCATATTTACAGCACTAATCATTCAGATTGCTCATAGAGCATATGGGCTAATTCACGAAGTTGCTGATAAAGTACTTCGCTATATCGGAGGAGGTGCCGAAAATCTAGGAGAAGCAAATAACGAGCAACAGAGTAGAAGTATATTTGTTGGAGGTGCTGCGAAAGCCGTTGATGGAACTTCACGACACAGACATATGATGGGCGGTCAGCCTGGTGGACCAACTGGCGGACCAACTGGCGGACCTACCGGTGGGCCAGGACCTAATCAGCCAAGTTTAGGTGGTTCAGCTAAGAATGTAGCTTCTAAAGGAATGTCCAAGGTCAGTAAGATGTTATCCCCAAGTACCTAAAATTATTTAGGTTTCTAACATTAAACTTCTTTTCATAAAAAAACGGCATGCTCTATGAACATCTGAGCATGCCGTTTCTCTATTTCTATTAAGTTACTTTAACTGGGAAAGCTAGGAGAATAATAAACCCAAAAGAGTCATGTAGCGAAAACTCCAATCTGACAGAGAAGTAAATAAGTCTGCGCCTAAAAATTGATACAACCAGTAACTATATGGACCTGGCCCGAACATAGCACCATGACCAAAGATTCCAACTATCCACGTAATGATAAATGCGGAAAATATCGTACCCAGATTGATGTTCATTCTAGAGCCGATTGCTAGTCGTTTTCTGCTATGCGGTAACAATAGGGCAATAAGAGTAACTAAAAATATACCCCACAACCCTATAAGCGCCGCATCACCCAAAAGATATTTCCAGGTTGAGAATGACCAATCTTCCGCTGCTAATTTATCAGCCCATTTAGATAAATCCGACGCACTTAGCGTTATTTCCGGATTAGCCACGCTAGCCTCCAAGTTAATCATTAATCTGATTCAGTTTTTTGACGCATACGCATACAACCGCATACAGACGTCATCAAAAGTGTAGCAATGAGTGCAACCTCTTGAAATCGCCACTGAACAAGCTCTTTTGGCGACACACCTATAACTCCCATGACCAATATTATTAGCCCTTGGAGTACAAACCAGATATATATCACGTTAATTAAGGCTGAAAACAACTCCTTCAGCAGCCAAAAGAATCTTGCGTCCTCGTGCTCATATGCAATACGAACAACTCGCGCCCCAAAGTTCCAAAGACTTTGCTTAATAATCCTATAAAATATTGACCCCGCCAGTAAAACAACGATTCCTTTTATAGCGGTAAAATACCAAGAATTATCAACTAGTTCCATCCCTTGATCCTTCGCACAAACCGTAACATGTTGCGGTTTGTGCGTAAAGTGATTGTTTAAACTAACTAGTTATTTAACTTTACAGGGATAACTTGTCCATCAACTACCATGACGCCTGTTTCTTCTACTGGTTTCGCAGAATAAACGAAGATAGTTCTACCAGACTTAGGATCTTTTAAAGAGATGGAGTCGTTGTAATCCGGGGCGATATAGTCTTCATCTGAAGATATCTGCAATAACTCCTGATCCCAGTCTACAACGAAACGATACCCATAATTTTTTCCAACGCGGTCAAGAACATCTAACCAGGGTTCCCCATTGGCACCTGCCTGCCAATCCACCTTTCGCGGGTCATCAATATTTTCCTCTATGTACGCAATCCACTTTGAAGGCATCAGTAGAGAGATTGCATCTTTAAGGGACTTGTCCGTGCCGAAACTTTTTGTTTTTACTACTTCACCTTCTCCTATTTGATGAATGACACCATATGTCTTATCCTCAAGAAGGCGATAGCCATCTGGGGCTCCTTTTAACCTGCGAAGCTCTTCTGGTGATCGTTGAGTCTCCTCTGTCCCTTGATGATCAATAAAAAAATTTGCTGTGGCCGGGACAGTAGTTAAAGCAGCAGCAAAAATAACTAAAAATTTATAACACTCGATAATTTTCATTGTGGCATTAATCCTCCAAGTTTCGTTTTGGCTGAATTTTCGGCTAATACGTTTGGTATATCTCCTAAATTTGCGGAAGTAATCGGCATTCCGCCACCTATTAGCTGATTTATTACTGAAATATCTCTTTCGGCTAGGGATTCAAACCAATACCCATAAAGAAATAGCTCTCTCAAGTATTGTTTTCTTTGATCTCTCTTGGAGATTTTTGAAATAGCAGTCCATATTTCTTCTTCAGGTGTTGTAGCTAAATTACTCTCGCCTTCGATGTTTAACCTGAATTTGAACTCCCTGGATTTGGAATGAATTTCCTTTCCAGTTATCGCCTTTTGGATTTCTGGAATTTTATGATTGACCTTATTCAATATCTTTTTGAACTGAAGGCCTAAGACCATAATTCGCCTAATATATTCATGGGAGCGCTTTGAGATGGACATTTTTTTGACGACTGAATTTAAAGCTAAAATTTCAAGTTCGCCAGAATAGCTTAATTCAAACGTCAGACGATGCTCATCTGCCATGAGAGCTTTCCTAATTAGTTGACGAAAGTCATGTATTTCAACATCCCGCGTGCATTCGCGAATTGTGGACGATCAGGAACGTGAGCATGTGGATATTCTTTTATAATATCTCTTAATATTTGAGCACCACCACCTACGAATAACACCAAATCTAGATCTGCTGCATCGCCTATTACTTCATCAACATAATTCATAAGTTTTTTGGTGCTCATTCGTTTTGCAGTTTCAATTTGCTTCTCTACATTTTCTTTTTTACCGAAAATTTGACATACTCCGGAACGTAAAGCACTATCTAGCTGCGCATCTCTCAATTCGTCAACACCAAAATCTTCTTTTATTTGACGACTTAATCGATCTCTTACATTTAATACACCTAGATTTCTTGAACCAGAACGATCCGTATTGATCGTATTATTTGGATTGATGTAAGTTATGTCTGTTGTGTTACCACCAATATCGACGACAGCGAGCCCTGTCTCTATATTGTTCTTCATTTCACCTGTAACTTCATCTACTGCATAATCAACGTACGCTGCGGTGGACTCAGGATATAAAATATGTTCTTTAATTATCGCCGCAGATATTTCTCCTCTTGGTTTCACTTTTTCTGCCATTGACTTCTTTACTCGATCTATTAGAAGTTGATTTTTTTGACCATTTTTAAAAAAGTGATCAAATGGTAAACCAGTGGATATACGAACAGATCTACCGGAAAATCCTGCAGCTATTAATGAGTGATTAACAAGGACTGTATTTAACTCTGAATAGGCATATTTTTGACCGCGAATAGATTCCGGCTCTGTAACATCCCTCCCAACAGTCCATGGATCCCCATCAATTTCGTATACTCCCGACGAATTACCATCAATGCTAATATTAATTGCGCCCATTTGTGCTCTTGAGGGAATTAGCATTTCTGCGATTGCATGTTCCCCCTTATGATTACGGTGCCAGAATGCTACTTTCTGATCTGCATAACCATTATCTACCGCTACATCTGTTATTTCATCGCCATATACTGGTGTGAACTGTAAATCAGCCGGTGCTACCTTTTTAGCCATGGATAATTCTCCTGCGTCTGGAAATTGTTCTCTGTACAAATCTACGTCGGCCAGCTATTAACGATCTAGCCTTTCTTATTGCTACAGGCACTGAATACCCTAGGTACTCTAGCAATCCGAAAAAAGTTACTATGCCAAGGAATGTGTAAAGAGTCTCCCATGATATATGTAATATAAATATAAATATAAATACAAAAGCCCTAGCATCAATTGACGCAATAACGAGCCCCAAACGGGCAGCCAACCCTGTATTTCGCCATTGAGTATATTCATAAAATTTCACTATGCTTCCTCCAGAATCCTCATGTCGGAAATCCAAGTGTCGTAGGTTATTTTATTTATTAGTGATTTTTGCAAAAGTTTTTTAGCGACCTCAGGAACAATTTTTAGGTCCTTATCTTTATCTCCAACTTCGTTAACAATTGTTATATAAGTGGATAAATCTATACAACCTTCCCTAAATTTCTTCTTTGCATCACTGAGTAAAGGTTTACCGTTTTCTTTGACAAGCTTTTCGATTTCACTACCAAGGTCATCTTTCGTGAGTAACGCAAATAGTAATTTCCTCCTCATTTCTTCAGTAAAAATGAGAAACTCTCTTATCGCAATTCTCCCTCCACCCATCTTTGGATAGAGTCTTTGATGTACAATCAATCGTAAAGCATCAACTAGCTTGCTAGTAGCTCCTTTTCTTTCCGCAGGATCAAATTCATCTACCATACGAGATGGGGTCATTGCCACGCTGTTTGTATGCACGGTAGAAAGCACCAAGTGGCCAGTTTGTGCTTCCCTAATACAAGCTGATATCACTTCAGCATCTCTAGCTTCACCAAAAAAAATGATATCGGGCGCCCTACGTAATGAATTAACTGTCGCTGCGCTAAATGAACCTAAATTTATCGGAACTTCACTTTGAACAATACGAGATTTCCGATTGGGAATGGACTTTAAATCGAATTCTATTGGGCTTTCAAAAGTGACAATATGCCGTCGATATTTTACACCTATCATTTTAAGCAAAGCCGCAATTGTTGTAGATTTCCCAGAACCTGTAGGCCCCGTAATCAGAATTATCCCATACTGCGCGCTACAGGCTTTTCTAATTTCTTCTTCAATATCAAGGTCATCACAATCTGGCACCGTTCCAGGTATAGGGCGTACTACTATTTCAATGCCATCGTCCGATCCTTCGGAGCCCTGGCAAGACGTTGCATTAACCCGAAATCTAATTACTGAATCGTCTTCTTTACAAACTAAATATTTAAAATTTAGTTCTTCGCCAGATTTTAATAACGAGGCTGAAGCGGGTTGATAAATTTCACCTAAAATACCTGTTATTTCATCGTAACGTAATATTTTGCTGCCAACATCAGTGACTTCACCGAATTTTTTTACTGCGAGCACTTCACCGGTTTCTATCAAAATATCACTTACATCATTCTCAAAGCACCATCTAAGAAACTTATCAAACCCCTCTTTATTGAAATTGGTTAAGTTTTCGTCCTCCCAACTTCCTGTCATTGTGACGCTCCAGTTTGCCTAAAGAATGGCTGCCATTTATCTGTTTCATTGAAATCACTTTGTGTAGTAATACTGTAAATCACATCATTAATGTTGAGTGTTTTACCATTATCTAATTCGATGACAGAATATTTGGACATTGAAATTTTTGGCATAGTCACAATACCCATTGCCAATAACTTCCTAAACCTATACATCCCTTCAATGTCTTTCTGTAATCTACGCAAATCAATTTCAAAAATGTCATTTGCCTGACGCACACCCTCTTCGAAGCCACTATCCAGGCTTTCTCTCCATGCTTTTGCCTCTTCTTTGGTCCTTGGGAAAATCACCTCATGAGGTTGTTGCGGCTCATCTATATGACGAAGTAGGTAATCTCTCCATGTGGGGGGTGAAGGAACCATCCTTGCAGGTTTATCTAACGTATATGATATATTTACCGTTCTGATTGTTGATTCAGTTGATTGTTCAAATATTCTTTCTGCCTCTATTACAGAAGGCATTAACATTTTTCCATCAACAATAAACTTATTGAAGCTAAAAACTGTATGCAGTTCCAATGACTGCTGTTCTAAAGATTCTACTATTTCCTCATAACGCCAATAGAGGCCTTCTTGCACTCCCCAAGAGAAAGCGGCCTGTTTTAGAGTTTTTAATCGTATTTGCTTTACACCTTGATCATTTTTTCTGTAGTCGACAGACTCTGTGATCTTATATAATTCTTTTAGCCTTATTGGCTTTTCTTTTTTTTGTGTGTCTGGAGAGAAATTTTCACTATCTGCATGAAGTAAGTGTGAGAAGAGTAGAGCAGTACAGGACAACAATAAAATTGCACCTGTACGTAAGTGAATTTTTTTTAAATGAAGCATTTGTCTAATCTCCTTTAGAAGTATGGGAGATATTCAACTTCAATAAGTCGCTCTTTTACTTTTAAAGTAACATTTGCTCGACTACCAGCTTGGGTTCCAGCATCATGTAACATGTCAATGATTCTTCGATAGTCTGTATTAACATTTACGATTACATCTGAGGATGGTTTTACTGAGAGAAAGCGTGGGGGATTCAGTCCAGCTAATACAGATAATTTTATTACAAGCTTATCAATCGGACCATGCCATGCAGCCCCTAGAGACTCTATCCTTTCAAGAGAAGGTATCTTTGAAACATCTATTTCTTCGGGCCCGGCTCCATGAGTTTCTAGGTATCGAGCCATCTCAATATCTGCCAAATCATTGTCATGCTTTTGAATACTCTCAGCTACTTGTGCCAACCTAATAGATGCTGGATCAGGTTCATTAATGTCAAGAGGTGTACTTGAGCAGGCTGAAATAACCGATACGGTAGATAAGATAAAACCAAGTATCTTCCATTTTTTCATCGTAAATTCTCTCTTTTGAATGGAAAAATCCACCCTGATATAAATTCTCTGTTGTTACCTCCTCTTACAGTATCCAGGAGAACAGAGCACGACTAAAGACCTAATGTGCCGCTCACCGGCACAAAATGCGGGAAACCGCATTAGTTCCGAAAACAACATTCAATCAAATACATGGGTGAACCAGCAAAGAAAATCTGTACTTTTCATAACATTTCCAACTCATTCACGTTAACGTGCCGCACAGATGCAAGAAGGGCGATCTATTTTATTTACTTTTTCGATGGTGATTATTGTTAAAATTTGTTATTAATCTTGGCTTATGACTGTTACGCATGGATGTAACAAGAGGAGTAGATAAAGAGTTTTGATATATGCCATTAGTTAACGACGGAATTACTGTTTCTAAAATTGATGCTACTAAATCTGATTACTTAGTCCGTGCAAAACAATTACTTCAACGCTTTCAGTCGTCACAAAAAGTACACAAGAGTTCGCTGCCTGATTTTGTCGATTGGTTAATATCATTAAAGCCAGAAATTAGCAGCTCAACGTGGAGGCAGTATAAGGCTTCGACAATTTGGTTTCTTGAATTAAAGAAAGAGGTTGAATTACTTGAGATACTAAAGAATATCTCTTCCGATGGATGTAGGGATATTAGAGAGGTTCCTATACAAAAACGCAACACTTCTTCTCGGAAAAAAAAATCGGTAACTGAAAGAGAAGAAGAAATGATAGTAAAGTACCTATCAAGTACTGCGAGCACATCTTTCTGGGCTAAACCAACACTCTCTCTTTTCAAAGCTATATTAGCTACTGGACTCAGGCCTGAAGAACTAAAAAACTCTTTCTTAATAAATGAGAATGAATCCCAAGGTAACTACGAATTTAAAGCTCTTCCTGTTCTTAAAGTAAAAAATGCTAAACATACTAACGGGCGATCTCATGGTGAATTCAGGCATCTTTTATTAAATCATCTAGATGAAATAGACTTACTTTATATTCGTATTGCACTGCAATATGCTAACCCACACTCACCCCAAGGATGGTCTAAGCCCAGCGGGAAGAAGGCGACCAACTGGCATGAATATTACACTCACCTCAGAGGGCACTTTTATCGTGTTACAAGTAAGATCTTCCCCACTGCTAGCCGTAGAGTCACCTTTTATTCTTGTCGTCACCAGTTTATTGCTAACTTAAAGAAGGCCAAATACAGTCGGGATGAAATTGCTGCAATAGTTGGCCATGCTACAGATGACACAGCAACCGTCCATTATGGCCGAGCAAAGTTTGGGCGAACACGGAAAGGTCTGCCAGGAGCACTGCCGGATGAAGTGAATAGAATCAGGCAAGTATATCAGGATCCCCCATCCTTAGGCTCTTCTGCAGCTTTAAATAGAAACAAGGAAAGGCTGCGTCACTAGCCCTTCCTTCTTATATCTACTGAGTCGAGAAGGTTTTCATTGCCTTTTTCATCAATTCTAACAATGACTTATCGTCGTGTTCATCGAGTATTTTAAGTGGGATTTTAAAGGATAGATCTTTGTTAGTAGCTCTAACTTTTACGGCAACTTTCTCTCCGATTTTTAGGTCGTCCTTATAAGGTAGAGCTGACTGTACTTCTGTCGCAGCTGTCGCAGAGATTAACTCCTTTAGAAGAAACTCAGGGGATTTAGAGTTAGCCATATCCTTTAGAACCTTGGCTCGAGACAGTATTTTATTTCGTGCACTATCGTCGCCAGAGTTCCAGACTTTCATCAACTTGTATGCATAAGACCAAGGAATATTAATTCTCCGCCCCTTGAATAGACTAATAAGCTCCTCTATTTCATTCAATTCTCCGGCTGTTGTCATCTGGCTTAACGCTGCCTTCGTGAAAGACTTTCCGTTAAAATTAGATGACTCTCCATCCTCTCCAGACTGTATCGCCTCACGAAGTTCGTTTAGTGTGTTAAAAATCGGAACATAACCAGGTGCTTTTCCAATTTGCTGACGATAGCTAACGCACCGTTCGAAATCAGAGATATCAGCCCTTTTCCTATTCTCTAAGTCCATTAATCGGGCAGCTTCTTTATCACTGATGTCTTTGAGAATTGCTTTGAATGGTTTGTAAACACCCTTTTTACTAGTTATATAGTCAGCGGAAAAATGTCGGCGTCCTCCGAATACTACCTCATACTCCTTGCCCTCAGGATCATCAACCAGCTTTCGGACAATGCCAGGAATCTCTTGCTCCCGCTCATACATGTCGTCAATTAGGTCTTTACAGTGCTCGTAAGTAAACCACTCATCGAATCGGTCGTAATATCGCCACCGCCTACAGATTCCGGGGTTCAGCTCAAGCACCATTGTCCTCTTCTTTGTAGTCTCCCTAAGCTTGTCCCCTGACATGATTTTTTGTGCAGGTAGTTTCTCTTGAGGCATCTCTTCTTTGAGACCCTCAGTGGCATGGGCTGTACTAGCAAAGGAATCTTCCATACCATCACCCACTCCTTGTAGGAGCGCGACGGTATCTAATGTTTTTTTTGGATTTGCCATTGATTAGCCCCCCAACCCCGCTTGTCTTATCTGATCCTGCTTAGACGGCCAATGTCTTAAAATGTCCATTTCAATCTGCTCAAAAACTGCATCAAGCTCCTGTAAAACTGAGCTATTTGGCTTTTCGACTTCGTATACGGTAGTAAAATCACGAGCAGCTTCTTTGATATTACTGATCATTCGGAAGACTTTCTCATAACAGTAAGAGCTATAGATCCCACGGCAAATTTCATAAAAATTAGAGTCATTCTTTGAGCGGTTACCCTCATTTACAAACTGGGTCACAAGGAAGCGAAGAAATTTAAACTTCTTACCCGACAAAGTTCCTTCCGCCTTGTTTCCATTTCCATCATCAACTGTCTGGGTCAACCTCTCAGCAATCCCTAGGAATTGCTCGGTACTAGCTAGATCATGTTTACGAGGAGGAATAGGGACAATCACACCATCCGCTGCAGCGATAATCTCAAAGCTATTAATACTGGAGCTCGGCGGGCTATCGATTAGGATCATGTCATAGTTGTTAGAGACGGTTTCAATTCCTCGGCGCAACTCATAGAAGAGTTCCTTCCTATCTTCACTAGTTTCAGCCTGCAATGCATAATCGGCCATTGCCCAGTTGAATTCTTCAAGCGCCATACACCCAGGAATAAGATCTATGTTCGGCCAAGCTGTCTTTTGGACAGCATATTCGAGGTCTTCTTCTTCCCCTTTGATATATGGAATAACCGTGTGTTGTTCCTTGAAAACCATATCTGGAAAGTAACCGAAAGAACCAGTTAAGGAACCTTGATGGTCCATATCTATTACAAGAATCCGATACCCCTTCAATGCTAAATGTCGCGCCAAGTTCGAAACAGTCTCTGTCTTCCCTACCCCTCCTTTGAATTGGCATACGGCTAAAATGAAGGGTTCATCTATTGCTGGGTCCCGCCATGGCGAAGTACCAGCTGCTTCACGAAAAGCTTGAACCCAGGGAAATGGATAACCAACAACTCGTCCAGTTTCTGAGTTCCTTTCTAATGGCGGAAGAAAATCTTTAGGTAATTCTCCATTTTTCATATCAGCTATGATTTTATCTTCCAGCTTTTTCAGAGTGGTTCTCGAACGGCCAACCATAGTTGCGACCTTAGTGCCAGAAAACAGGCGGCCTAGTGGTCTAGATTCAATTGTAAAATTCTTATACCCCTGAGCATCCTGCTGCAGACGCTTCAAAATCAATTGCGTTTTTCTTCTAAGAAGACCGAAATTAGGGGTTCCATCCACCAGATCTACACTCTCATCCATAAATATCCCCTTTAAATGATGTTTGTATAAATATCAAAATAAGTACTAAGTTGCGCATATTTAAGCAGGAGTAAAAAAAAAGCGCAACTATGCTACCTTAAAGAAAAGAAACAAAACTCAATTCAAGTGGGAAAAAGAATCGCTACATTGGCATTTCGCGTCAAAAAATAGGAAGTATCCTTACCACAACACTTGTCTCATAGATAAGTGTTGTGGCTGAGAGAGATCGATACAGGTCGGAAAACGCACTAAAAGTTTGAAAACAACCCTTTTCTCTCTTTAAGAGACGAAAACCGCAGTGAAACTTCCAGGCTTGCGTTGGATGTGGCGAACAGTGACGAAAACCGCAATAAAGCGATGTGGGTTGGTGGCTTTTGGAGTCTAGTGACGAAAACCGCATGAGCGGATTCTCTTGTCTACCCATGCACCTTCATCATAACTATTCTTCTTACCATCTTATCGTTACGTATTTATAGGTAACAAGATGCCCTTCGTAAGGGTAACAGTGTGTTACGTGCGTGCAGTAACGGGGGGAATAGAGATTGTGTGATAGATAAAAAAGCTTAACGAAATCGTCTAATCCAGCGCGAGGAATCTTTGTTTGCACGTCTCGCATTTGATCTTTAATCCTGGTTTTCCCCAAATGTTGTCTTTGCAATCACATTGATACTTAGTCCTCGTCGGTGGGGCTTTGGCAGCAGCAGGTAAGAATGTGTCGGCTCTCCCCCCTTTGAGTAACTCAACTAATGGAGTTGCTAGCAATTCAACCACGTTCGACTGTGGGGGCTCATCCTGTCCGGCACCGGTTTGCTTTCCATCTAAGTACTCTTTGATCTCGTGGGGCAACTGATATTCATTGGCAGGGAATGCCCATCGATCAAACCATGGAATCCTAAACGATTGAACTGTGATTAAGGTTCTACAGGCTTCAAGAAATTGGCCTCCCAGGATTGGGTAGTCGCTCATTTTCTGGCCTGTTTTCTTTCCTCCGGGCAATCCTGTATGGGAAGGCATCAAGCCTATCCCTTCCATCTTTAAAGCCCACTCTGTGTTGTGATACCCATTTCTGCTTGGGGTTGCACTTGTGTCACTGTATTGCCATACGTGACATGCCTCGTGCACCAGAGTTTGGCATGTGTTAAGTAGTGATGACTTTCCAATAAAGGATGGGTTGATCGCTAACTCATGACAGTGTTGATCTCTTTCAGTAGATGCCCATCTATCCGGTGATAAATACCCCATGCATTTTTGCTGCCGCTGCATTGTGAAAATCACATTCGGCAAACGCCCATCGAATAGCTCAGTATTAAAGTGGTCATACGCCATCTGTAGTGATGAATAAAGCGCTTCAGTTGGGGTTAAGGCCATAGATATCATATATTGTTTTGTACAATACAAATCATTGCATATATAGCAAAAATGATCCAATAGATATGCATCTTTAAAAGAGCAAAAGTAGGGTGCGATAGCACCTTACTTTTCGTTGCAGCCAGAGAAAGGAAGGTTTGTTTACGTTATGGATCGCGATAGCGATCAGTGCCTTTTGGCGCCACACTAACCTGAAGCTCCTGAAGTTTAATTGGTAGGCTATATCTCCCTGGTAGGCCTTGAGCGGCGCAAGTGTCGAGTATCGGATATGAAGATGGAGTATTAGGAGGGGCACATTAAAAAGCCCCTACGAAAGGGGCTGTTGGAGGAGGTAATTATTAAGTGGGGGCAGTTATTATTGACAAGCCTCGCAGTCGGAGGCATCTAAGGCACATACCTTAGAATCTGGTGCCAATCTATTACTATATGCGCTTACCGCATTCAAAGTACCGTTATTTACCGTGGATTTCTCTGTGGTAGTGGCAGCCAGTGCGCGCAGGTAGTAAGTGGTTTTCAGGCCACGGAACCAAGCCATGCGATAGGTCAGGTCCAGCTTCTTGCCGTCGGCACCGGCAATATAGAGGTTCAGGGACTGGGCCTGGTCGATCCACTTCTGGCGACGACTGGCAGCGTCCACGATCCAGCGCGGCTCCACTTCAAATGCGGTGCGGTATTTCGCTTTCAGGTCTTCCGGTACGCGATCGATTTTCTGTACAGAACCCTCGTAGTATTTCAGGTCATTGACCATCACCTGATCCCATAGGCCGCGATCTTTCAGATCGTGTACCAGGTAGGGATTTACCACGGTGAATTCGCCGGACAGGTTCGATTTCACATACAGGTTTTGGTAAGTCGGTTCGATCGACTGGGAAACGCCGGTGATATTGGCAATGGTCGCGGTAGGGGCGATCGCCATCACGTTGGAGTTGCGCATACCCTGGGCTTTTACTTTTTCGCGCAGGCCGTCCCAGTCCAGAGTGGAGCTGGTGTCCTGTTCGATAAATTGCTGACCGCGCTGCTCCGCCAGGATCTGGATGGAATCCAGGGGCAGAACACCTTTGCTCCACAGGGAGCCTTCGTAGGTTTGGTACTTACCGCGCTCGGCTGCCAGGTCGCTGGAAGCGGAGATGGCTTCGAAGCTGATGGCTTCCATAGTGCTGTCGGCAAAGGTTACCGCTTCGTCGCTGGCGTAGGCGATGCCGGCTTTGTACAGCGCGTCCTGGAAACCCATCAGGCCCATGCCCACAGGGCGGTGACGCATGTTGGACTGGCGCGCACCCTCAACGGCGTAGTAGTTGATATCGATAACGTTATCGAGCATACGCACGGCGGTTTTTACTGTGTTGGCCAGCTTGGCGCGGTCCAGCTCGCCGTTCTCGTCAATGTGCTGGGCCAGGTTGACGGAGCCGAGGTTACATACGGCAATTTCGTCGTCGGCCTTGGTGTTGAGGGTAATCTCGGTGCACAGGTTGGAACTGTGTACCACACCGGTATGTTGCTGCGGGCTGCGCAGGTTGCAGCTGTCTTTAAAGGTGATCCAAGGGTGGCCAGTTTCGAACAGCATGCCCAGCATCTTGCGCCACAGGTCTAGTGCGCGGATCTTCTTGAACAGACGCAGCTTGCCTTCGGCAGCCAGTTGCTCGTAGTGGTTGTAGCGCTCTTCGAATGCGGTGCCGAACAGGTCGTGCAGGTCCGGGCAATCGGCCGGGGAGAACAGGGTCCACTCTTTGTCTTCGAACACGCGCTTCATAAACAGGTCGGGGACCCAATTGGCGGTGTTCATATCGTGGGTGCGTCGGCGGTCGTCACCAGTATTTTTGCGCAGCTCGAGGAATTCCTCGATATCCAGGTGCCAGGTTTCCAGGTAGGCACAGACAGCGCCTTTGCGCTTACCGCCCTGGTTGACGGCCACTGCGGTGTCATTGGCCACTTTCAGGAAGGGCACAACACCTTGGGACTTGCCGTTGGTGCCTTTGATATAGGAACCCAGGGAGCGCACTGGCGTCCAGTCATTGCCGAGACCGCCTGCCCACTTGGACAGCATGGCGTTATCGCGGATCGCGCCGTAAATGCCGTGCAGGTCGTCCGGTACCGTGGTCAAGTAGCAGGAGGACAGCTGCGGGCGCAGGGTGCCGGCGTTGAACAGAGTCGGGGTGGAGCTCATGTAGTCGAAAGAGCTCAGCAGGTTGTAGAACTCTACCGCGCGCTCATTTTTGTTCTCTTCATTAACCGCAAGTCCCATTGCTACGCGCATGAAAAACACTTGGGGGAGCTCCAAGCGTATTTCTTTGTGGTGAATGAAATAGCGGTCGTAGAGGGTCTGCAACCCAAGATAAGTAAACTGGTTGTCTCGATCCGGATCTATAGCACCTGCAATATAATTAAGGTCATAATCAGTTAAGCGACTATCAACCAGCTCCAGGTTCACCCCCACGTCAATAAAAGCTCTAAAGGCATTTCCATATAGGCGATGCATATCCGAATGAGTAGCATTGGTTGCTACTCCTAAAGCAGTAAGGGCTTCGGTTCTTAGCTGGTCAAGTAAAAGCCGCGCTGTCACCATTGAATACTCAGGGTCACTTTCTACCTGAGAGCGAGCTGTCATTATTAGGACACTAGAAACATCCTTCTCTGACACTCCATCAAAAAGGTTTCTCCTTGCTTCAGTCAGGATGAGATTCTCATCCACATTCATCAAGCCTCCACAGGCTTCAGATATAATTTTCTTTAGCCGATCTATAGCTAGAGGATATCGCTTTCCATTTTCCCCAACGACCTGAATAAGCTTCTCGCTTAAAGAAAAATGACTTTTAGCGTTGGCCCTTTTTTGTGCGCGTTCCTCACGGTAAATGACATAGTACCGTGCAACTTGTTGCTCACCCTCACGCATTAAGGCGAGTTCTACTTGATCTTGGATTTGCTCGATATCTATTATCTCGCTAGAAGAGGCTCGAGATTTAAAAATATTTGTTATCAGATCAGAGATTTTTCGAGCTTTATCTTTAACTCTAGATGACCCGACACCTGCAATACCTTCTACACGAGGGTCTAAATATGCCTTCGTAATCGCCACACGGATGCGCTCTTTATCATAGGGAACAATACGTCCATCACGTTTAGCTACATTCATTTGACAAGACTTGCTTTTGGCTTCAGTTTCAGAATTCATTGGCTTACCTTTAACTCTGTTGATTTAAGCTTCTATCGGACTAAACATATCAATCTCTTTAACTTCATCAACTTATATAGAAATGATCACTTCACCTAATGAACCCTTACTCTTTTTTCATTATTTCTAGGGATAGCCATGTCACTCTTTTGTTATTTGGTTCTGGTGAGTGATATGGTTTATAGCTGTCATTTCGTAACGGACACAGAGCGGGAGCCAAATCCACAGCACAGTGGCCACAAAGAAAAATAAATCAGCAAGTTGCAAACCATCTGATACCTGTCCAAGTATTACGAATACCAAGATTAGAATACGATTAACGCTAAAAAGGGATTTTGATCTTGACACTGTGTACCCCGAAGATGTGCTTATTAACAACTTCAACAGCTTTTGAGAAATACTATCAAAGCTGTCAGATGGCATGAGTCACTTAATGCTGTGACTCACCGTTGCTTACCACTGGAGTGCACCGCCTGTTTTATATTCAATTACACGCGCTTCGAAGAAATTCTTTTCTTTGCGTAGGTCCATGATTTCGGACATCCAAGGGAAGGGATTCTTTACACCCGGGAATTGCTCTAATAATCCCAACTGATTAAGACGCCTATTGGCTATAAACTGCAGGTATTCCTCCATCATTCTGGCATTCATACCTAATACACCACGGGGCATGGTATCGCGAGCATAAGCTATTTCTAACTCCATACCTTCAAGGATCATTTGTGTCGCCTCCTGCTGAAATTCATTAGTCCACAGGTGCGGGTTTTCCAGTTTGATCTGGTTGATGACATCAATACCGAAATTTAGGTGCATCGACTCGTCACGCAGAATGTACTGGAACTGTTCAGCCACCCCCATCATTTTATTACGACGGCCCATGGAAAGGATTTGGCTAAAACCACAGTAGAAAAAGATACCTTCAGTTACCGCATAAAAAGCAATCAGGTTCCTTAGTAATTCCTGATCCGTCTCTATAGTTCCTGACTTAAAATCTGGATTGGAGATTCCCCTAGTGTGGGCAATAGACCAAGCAGCTTTACGGGCTACGGAGGGCACTTCCCGATACATATTGAAAACTTCGCCTTCATCCATCCCCAGTGATTCCACACAGTACTGATAGGCATGCGTATGAATCGCCTCTTCAAAAGCTTGACGTAGCAGGTACTGGCGGCATTCTGGGTTAGTGATTAACCGATAAATAGCTAGGACCAAATTATTTGCCACTAGCGAATCAGCGGAGGAAAAGTAGCCCAAACTACGCTTTATTATTAGCCTCTCATCGTCAGACAAGCCGTTAGGATCTTTCCACATAGCAATATCTTTAGCCATGTTGATCTCCTGGGGCATCCAGTGATTGGAGCATGCATCTAAGTACTTCTGCCAGGCCCATTCATACTTGAATGGCACAAGTTGATTTAAGTCTGCCCTGCAGTTGATCATGCGTTTGTCGTCAACTTGAACTCTAGCTGCACCTATTTCAAGCTCGTCAAGCCCTGGTCCGACATCCATATTGGCAATGCTTGCTTGAGCCCTACTCAGCAAATCATTTGCCGTAGTCTCCGTATTAATCTTCTGTACTTGAAGTGCCTCAGCCTCGCACATATCGGCTCCAGCGCCCTTCTCTTCACTGTATTTATCCCAATTCAACATCTTCTTTCTCCGCAGTCCATTGTGATCTAAGCAATAGGCTAAGCCCGGCTTGCGCTGGGCTCAGAGGATCTACCTATTAACGGTAATAAGGATGGTGCTGCTCTAGCACCGTCTGATTCTCCGCCTCACGCATACGACTGTCCGTATAAGAATCGCCAGCCAGGTCATCACGACCAGATGCTTTGGCATATACCTCGCCTTCGCTAAGCGAGCGAACACCTGGTTCAATGTTTTGAATCTTCCCGCCTTTCGCGAGGAAAGCGGCAACAGGGTCTTGGGAGTTGGATTTGGAATCGTGGCTCATAGCCGACCTCCAGATGTAAATAAATGAATGAAGTACCTTGATATGCACTCAAAGTACCCAATCCAGAGGGGCACGCAATTTAGGCAGAACACCCCCATCCTTACTCCACTAAATGAAACAACCTCTCCATTAAGCACTTGCAAGCGGATTAGCTTAAGGGCTAAACACAATATATTGTGCTAAGCATCGGTATAACCCCGGGGAAATCCGATACCCACATACTACATATTGTGTTTTGAGGTTTACTTGATATTGAGGGGGGGCGGAAGCAACTTTTCAGCCTTCCTTGTGTGTAATAGGCGGGAACTAGGCTTCGATAGGAGCCTGCTCTGGAATCGCCAGCTAGGTCGCTACGACCGGATACCGGGGCCTGAGGACTGTGTGTGTGATAAGACAGGAGGGGAGGAGGAGCCTAGCTAATATGCCTGTTTATAGAATGAAGCCAACCTAGCCTAGATTTCGCTAGGCTTCGATAGAAGGCTAGCGCTGGCGCTATAGTTTAGCTAAAACTTTTGCAAACAGATTCAACTTGCATTGAAAATGAAAAGAAAAAAGAAAATCGTTGGGAAATGCTGTTGTAGAAACTTTGCGATAGCGATTCAACTTGAATCGAATTTAAAGCAAAATTGCCGCTTGTCGTCCTCTCCCTTAGATCACCCCCAGTAAGTCTGCCATAAACAATAAAGAATACCAGCCTTATATCTACCATTCTGCAAGCGGCTGGCTGACTTATTTAGGGTATCCGGATTTTAGGGGGTGACAATGAGGGCAGTGTGAGGGTGGTTCAGAAACTTCGGCCTGCACCTGGTAGTCGTGTTCCAGCTCTGCCACGTTGACTACGTTGTAGTCAGGCCAAATCAAAATGTTTGTCATGGTCAAAAAAGAAAGGGGCCGAACCCCCTGCTGCCACTCCCTGTCTACCGTCACTTTAAGTCTACCGCGTCATCGATGCCGGCTTCCGGCGTTATTCAATTTGCAGTGTCAGACCGGCTTTCAAATCGGTCACATAACCACCATGAGTATTTTCCAGATCCTGGATGTAGCCAGATTCATCTTCAAAAAATACTCCATCAGCGCCCGTTACTCTCAGCTTAAAATACCGTTTCCATCCGCTCCGGCGAGCTAGAACAAGAAGCTTCTCTCCATTGATTGTTAAATAGCCGGCAATCTGGTTTCCTGCCATCTTCCAGCCTCCCTTTGTTTCTGGCCTTCTAGCCATTTCATGCTGCCAGTCAACATCAGCCCCCTGATTGGGCTATATTCAGGCTCACCATAGAGCCACAAAACTTGTAAACCGTCTTCCACGTTTTTAACGATAGGTTAACTGGCTTCCGGCGCCAACACTAGAATCCGATTTGTTGCCAATGTTACAGCTAGTGCAAGTCAATCGTTAAATCCGGATACCCCTAATTTACACTCCAAGTGAGAAAGGAAAAGCCCCACTAGGCTGGCGAACCAATAGGGGCGTTATGACTTAGAGGGTGTTTTATCTGTTGAACCTTTTAACACGCGAATGGGTATTTTATAGCAGGGTGATGTTCATAGCCCTCCACCCAAAATTGTTCCGGATCTTGAGGGTCAACCCAAGTTTCTAAATCGTTAAGTGTTTTTATTCTGTCTGAGATATGCAGGGTCGGCTGTTCAAGAGGAACCCGCTCAACTTGCTCCCGCATCAGCTCAATTTGATTGTCATATATATGGCAATTCACTAACTTATGAAACACCTTGCCAGGCTTCAAACCGCTTATTTGAGCGATGATTCTGAGCAAGAATACAGTTTGTGGCATGTTAAATACTAACCCTAGCGGCACATCAATGCTTCGCTGATAGCTGGTAAGGTATAAAGTACCCTCTAGCACACTGAAATGATGAGTATGCATACACGCATCAAGTGCCGCACGATCTAGTTCCCCAGGGTTATGAAATGTCATAATTAAGCGTCGGTTGTCATACCCGGCTTTGAGGGCGTCAACTACCTTATGTAACTGGTCTACTTTTCCACCTTCGGGATTCCGCCAGTTGCGAAGCTGGACACCATACGCCCGACCTATATCATCTTTACCCTTGCGGTGAGGGTTGTCTAACCATGCGGGAGTCTCGTTGGCGTTGGCAAACCAAGTGTTACAGCCAATTGATGCAAATTGATTAGCGTTGTCATACCCCCGCAAATATCCGATCATCTCCGCTACTGCATTACGCCAAAAGGCTTTACGAGTGGTCACCAAAGGGAACCCTCCTCCACTAGCGTCATACTCAAAGTCAGCATTAATTACCGTCAGGCACCCTTTATTGGTCCGCTGGTTCTTAATCAGCACACCTTCCTCAAGAATTCGCCGGCATAAAGCTAGGTACTGCTGCTCAGCTGTTTTCATAACATACACCCCCAACATTCCTTAAATTGATCCACCAGAACTCAGAATAAAACCTAACGACACTTGGTTACCACCAGGCTATGGCCCAAGCGCGTTTACGCTCAGGGCTAACGCCTGGGAACATCAGAAGAGCACCTAAGCCAATCAGTAATAGGGGTACACCAGCTGCAGCAGCAATACCAATACAGATAGCGGCACATACGCAGATGAATAGGCCTAACTTCAACACCTGCCAAATCAGCAGCATAACTAGAAAAGCTTTACTTCTACCTCCAAGATTTACCTGTTTCATGGGCGCCTCCGCCGTTTCGTTATCTACAGCTTTAATATAACCCGTCTTAACCAGGTTCAAAATCAAATGGAAATTGACCAAAATCTACTAGAACTTTCATTTCCACCTAATGACATAACTATTTGAAATTGATTGAAGGCTAATATCATGCCAAACAATTAAGAGTTATTAAAACTGCGAAGTAATTCCTTTGCCATACCGTTATTTGCACTTAAAACCTTGAGGTCATCAATACATAGGGGAGCAGCTGATGAATTATGTCGCTACAGATAAATCACCAATTAAAATCATTACATATACAAAAGACGGAGGGGTTAAGGAAACGGTAGTCTCGAAAAAGATCCTAATATTCATCGCTTCAGTTTTTCTTTTTGTTGTTTTGGCTAAAGACCCGATAATCACAGCCGCTTCAAGGTATGAGCAATCAGTGGAACTGGAAAAATTGCGACCGGAGATGACTTTGTTAGCAGACAATGGTCAAAGTCAAGCATCTTTGTGGCTCGTCAAGCACTATTACCAAGAGGAGAATGGCCGACTTCCGGCTTTAATATCAAAAGGGATTCCTGAGGCTCTGTTTATTCAAGGCGCAAAAAATATCTATGATGGACAGAAGGTTCTTGGGGAGAAACTGATATCTGAAGCAGCCGCACAAGGGTTTGCTCCAGCAGTTAAATACACATTGCGAGAGTTGAAATAATTTTAGCTACTCGCGATGTTTGATTGATAGGACAGTAGACCGCCATATCCCGGCGGTCTAGGCTATAGAAGAAAGTTCACTTACGATCTGCGGTTCACCCCCATATGGATACTCACAAGGCCTAGCTTTGGTTGCGAACCATTCGGGTGCCTCTGATCTTCTCTTCAACCTCTGCAGCAAACGCTTTTGTACCTACCATTACTTCTTCTGGGCTCATATCTAGGCCTGTACTAAATGATGAGGCGGTTAAGATATTTTCTCCCTCTGTGACGTACTGAGCAGACAATCTACCAGGGCAGTCGAAGAAGGGGTTAAACCAAGCTAGGCAGGTATTGGGGCCAGCCAGTGTATCGTACTCTCTTTGAGCAACTGCAAAAGTATTTATGCCATCAGTTGCTACCCACCCTAACCCTACAAGGGTTTCAACTATTACTGTTCTGAATTGGTTAACCTTTTCTATCTTAGTCATTGAGGATTCCTGATAAGTGCTTCTTATGAGCACCACAAAGTATCCCTTCTGATCCCCGTTGCAACTCGCCTGGAAAATGTACGATAATTTTTTAGTAGAGACGTATTGATAGCGTATTGGCTTAAGCCTGGTACGAGTTATGTGAAAGGCCGTAGCAGTTGGTACCGTAGTTTGGCTTCTAGAGCTACTAGGTCCGTCCTACTCCCTTAGTATTCTCGTAGGAAAGTTAATGGACAGCAGTACTTAGTACAATTCAAGTGAAGATCCGTGCAATTTGGTACATTTTGTATGATTGAATTGAAGGGGGCTCTCCCCCCCCTTAGTCTGGTCAAATAGCATTTGTTGCGCATGTAGCGGTTTGATTGAACATACCATTTACACCGTGTAAATGCTCCTCAGCGCTGAAACCTACAAGCTCTCCTTTTATGATGCGATCCAACACCCCCAGGCCTACCTCTTGCCACTCTTTGTCAACAGGGTCTTCAAGACCGAACTCCAGCTGCTCCCAGACTGACTTCATACCCTTAGCAGCATCTTTAATGTTTTTGAACTTCTTGCGCTCACCGTTATAAAGAAAGGAATGAATACTGTTTACGACATCTTTTAGAAAGGACTTTGTGAATGAAGTGCTTTGATTTTCCATTGAATCACCTTTTGGCTGTATGGCTACCGAAGTAGGCCTGATTAATTGATGAGTTCAACGTAACGCTCTCGGGCAAGGAGACAAATCTAGTAGAACCCTCCCTACCCACTCAATGTTGTTATGATGATGTGGAGCTAAGCCAACCAAGCGGGTTCAGCTGTGAATCTTATTAAAGGTTATGATTAGCCCAAAACGGGTCGCCTGTTTCATAGAGTAGAATTTCGACAGCTCTTTTAATCGCGCTTGATCTTCCGACATCCCTGTTCCAAATATCTTCTATTACAAGTTGCCATCCTACTATCGACTTGCGCTCACTTGAATAAACACATAAATCACCCTTAACAAGGTGGTAAGTATCTGCTCCAGGAAATCCACGTCCTTCACTAACTCGAACTACAGAGTAGTCTGACTGCTGATACACAATGTTTTTTTTGGGTACCTCAATCCAATCCGGCTGGCGCTCAAAATTCTTGATGCAGTTTTTATATTTAAACACTTCTGGTCACCATGAAAGTCTTCCTGAGATGAAGCGGAGAACGTAAAGTATTTTTTAAGGCTGTCAAATTGATAAGGAGGTAAGCGACACCTTCGACGCTAGATCAAAGGTGTCGTAAAGCGGGGCTTAAAGTTGAGGTCTTCTCAATCCTCCGGGAACATTGAGAGGTCAAGGCTTGCTAGCTTAGAACGAAGAGAAAGTACAGCTGGATCTTTATTAGCGGCAGCAGGCCCTTCCAAGCAACCTTTCTTTCCGTTGGCTCGTTTAACCTCCTGGATCAGCTGCGACTCAATTACAGAGCGAGCCTTAATATAATCATCAAGTAGCATCGCATAGATCTCACTTGTAATATGTCAACTGTTTAGTATCAACACATTCACCAACTACCCAATCAAAATCTTCATTGAACTCTTCCTCATTCCATTCAGGATCGTCCTTGTAAATAGCTTTATATATACGAACTTCGACTTCCTCCCCGTCATTAACACTGTTACAGTCACAATAATCCTTGAATTCTCCAGATGTTTGGAAGACTTCTAATGCCTTTTTTGCAGTTTCACCCTCTCCGTAAAAGGCAATCTGTTCTTCAGTATCAATCTCTGAAGTAGCGACATAGCCTGTTCCTGTCACTTTAGTAGCTTGCATATCATCACCTGTATTCTGAACTGAGAAAATGAAGGCCGACTTTCACATAGTCAGCCATTAAAATTAATATTACTCAACCAGCAGGTTTTGTCCCTTCGTTGACTTGTTGGTTACTGGTTGCCCGATCGCGCTAGTTGCTAATCTATCAGCACGTTCATTTCCGGGGTGGCCGGCATGACCTTTAACCCAATGCCACTCCACATTGTATTTTGAGGATATCTTTTCAAGGCTCCTCCATAGGTCTGCATTCTTTACAGGCTTCCTACTAGCTGATTTCCAACCATTACGTTTCCAATTTTTTATCCAGTTAGTGATACCTTGCCGCACATACTGCGAGTCCGTATATATCTCTACTGCGAGCTCTTTTACAAAACCACCCTTCTGTTCAACCTTTTCAAGAACTTCGAGGGCCTTAATTGCAGCAAGCAATTCCATTTTGTTGTTTGTGGTCTCAGCATCACCTCCGCTAATCTCATACTCCCAGTCAGCATGCTTTATTACAGCACCCCAGCCACCCGGGCCTGGATTACCACGGCATGCGCCGTCCGTGTAGATAGTGATATTCACAGTCATAATGGCTCCAGCTTCGTTTCAGGAAATAGTCACCCCCAATGGATGACCTTATTGATAAGCTCAACGTATCGAAAACTATTGTTCAGGCAAACTGAGTGGAAAGCAGGGTATAGAGACCAATAGGTAGTAAGCTCAACTATGTATAGCTCATGAAAAGTATTTCAGGTCCTGGTTACTCTTAAACCTCTACTGATTTGTTTTGCTCTATAAGACCTTACAAGAGCATTATTCAGGGCCCTTCGTACATACTTGATGCTATGTTCCTCTTCATATGTACTAACCCCAAAAATTCTCTCAAGCTCTCCGCTAATTTTTTCAAGCTCTTTTTCTAATGCATCCAGCTCTACTTCAACTGATGAAAGGCTAGGATCGACTGGTCGCAAGTTGACGATTTTATTCATGTTTTTTAAGGAACTCTTATCTGAGATTAAGATATTAAAGCCCTTTTATCCCGATTAGTAGGCCAAACTCGCAACCTCTCTCATTTCATCGATATGGGACGCTGTGGAATTCTTAAGGGCTTCAAATGCACGTCTAATTCTCTTTTTGTTATTTCCCTCAAGAATTCCCGTGCTTGCATAACTAATCCCATATCTTGGATGCTCTGGCTTCCACCTTCTAAGTTCACAAAGAAGGATGGTGTGACCAGATTTAGTTTCCGCTTCCTCTCTCATATTTCCTATATCCCTATACTTGTTACCATTGTTTTACGCTGCCTGGATGCTTGGGGGTGCACATCCCATCAAGTGGGAGAGGATGTTCAAGCTATGTCGCAGCTGAGGAGCTCCATTGCCACTGGTTTAGCAATCAGGCTCATATCCGTCTACTAATGCCTGCTATAAAGTCAGTCAGCCCTCATTGGATTGCCTTATTGAGAGGCTCAAAGTATCGAAATATTATATCGAGGCAAACTGGCTGGAAGGAAAAGAGAGTGTGAGGGAATCCGCCTATCAGAAGTAGACGGATAATCCATTGATGTAAGAGCGAAATCTAACTTCCACTTAATGTTCTTTGAATGTTCTATTTTTTAGTAGTGCTAGCAGTCAGGTAATCAACAGCATCATATAAACCTAACTTATTAGCTATTGTGTACAGATCTACCAATTGACATTCTACAGAGTCTTGGCGCTGTGGAAGTTGCGGCAGGGTTTTTAGCAAATCATTCACTTCCGTTGTCTTCAAAGCCCTTATGTCATTACGCCGATATGCGCTGGTTTTCCGTATTCTGAAAAGCCCTGGCTGGGGAACTTTTCAATTGTCACATTTTTCGCCACAAGTCCTCGGTCACTTGCGTGACATTCAAAATTAACTACGGCGCCTGGCTTTAGGTAATGACAATTCTGAAGCTCAGCCTTTCTCACAAAAACATCAGGCCCATTCCCGTTCTCGAGAAACCCATAACCCTTACTTCTGATCCACATTTTAACTACAGCCTGCATACAGCGATCCTTTTTAACATCTATGATATATAAACAACTGCCTTATAGCCGGTGTTATCAACCCCAGGTATACATCTACCTAATCAGTTCTCTTGATATCCTCACTAACAAATACACCTGTTCCGTCATGAACTAAGCGCTGCCCATCTCTTAATACCACTGGAGGGTGTTTGTATCTCTCCTCATGCAGCCATGGATCAATATTCGCAGCCATACCACACTCAATACAATTTTCAACATTTTCAATGTTAGTCTGACTTTTCATTCCTATGAACATTGGCCACATCCTCTTGTTTCAGGCTTTACTTTAGTTACGCGCTAAACTACTTATATAAGTCTTTATTGGGGGTGACATCCTTAAGTGGTTACTAAGGCGACTAAACAACCCTCAGTACGCCAAGTGTAACGACCATACTTTTTTACTTGCAGATTTAGCTCAATAAGGGCCTGTTCGAAGTAATCCCCATCTTTAAAGCCAACATCTTTCTTATTAATTTTACTAGAAATTAATTTACCATCTATCCATACACCTGAAGCAGCATAATCACAATATACTTGATTCAGAGTTCCCTCTATGATTCCTTTCAGTATCCCCAGCATAATTTCAACTTCATTTTCACGAAAGGAAAACTTCGAACCACATTTAGAGCTCATGAAGTAACCGCAAGCATTGGCTGATATACACCAATCACCTACCCAAAAGAAATCGTTAGCGAATGGCTTTATCTCCAACTTTCGAACCTCGGCCTCCAACACCCCCAAATCCATTGGTAATCCTTTAATACTTATTGGAATTTCTTTCGATTGACTCATGAAACGCGCCTAACTTAATCCTTGTGTTAGCTATACTTAGTATTATGCCTGAACTTTATTTTGCAGTGCGGCTTTTAAATCCACTTCCAGCTGCTCGATCCTCCATGCAGCCTGATTTGTTAGTTCATCGGCTTCTTCACTGGCCCACAGACGCTCAGTTAGAGTCTTAGTGCTTGATAGTTTTTTCAAGTAATAGTGAATATCATACGTATCACTACCACGCTTCACATCATGCACATTATCTGAATCATCAAATAACTCTGGAGCCAACCTTCCATCAACCCCGTAGATTGCTAGCTCGAAGTTATCACCATCCGGCACAACTGAAAGTTGGTACCGATCTTCAAACTCTACCCGACCCCCTTGGTCACCTATGGATAAGACCTTAAAGCCACACGAAATGCTATCCTCTATTTCTGAAAGGGCCTCCATTAGCACCATATAAATTTTGTTTTTCATATCAATCCCCAAGAAATATACAGACTCTTTCAAACCATCGAACCAAGCTCAACAACTCTGAACTTTATCGCTTACAACGTAACTTAAAAACCACACACATCAAGCCAAGTGGAAATTCAGACTTCGGTACTTCCTATCCAGCAGGCCATCCCTAAGTTCAACGTTTCACTGGGTGGGATTAAATAGGCATCCCCTACATCTAACAGATTGGCGTATAGGGTGAGCTCATTGTGATTCCAACCACCTTTCGGAGCTGAAAATCGTAACGCCTGTAAACTATCATTGTTGCTGTCAAGCTGTCCTAAAACCAAATCGTAAGTTTCAAGGCCCGCTAGAATGTCTGGCTCTCCAGGCGATTTGATATCTGTAACAAACGTTAACACTCCATTCTCCTCTTCTTGATTTGGTAGAATTAATGCACGCCGACCACTGCCGGCGCTCGCAACACTTAGAGCTAACCTTTGCTGGCATTTTTAGCAGCATGCGCTCGCTCGCTGGATTCAACTCCTTTCTCCGTCCAGCTAGCCTGGGTATGACTAAATTGACGCGCATACCCTAACTCTTGTGCACGTAACACCAGACTACGTTCCTCGCTCGTAACTGCTTCCCCCGACGTGTTAAACTTTCTAAGAGCTTCAGCTAAATTTTCAAACTCATCTACAGTAAACTCTGGCTGGCTGAAACGTACATCAAAAGAATCAGGCCAATTTTTATTTTGCGACTTAAATTCAGCAACATCTGATTTTTTTGATACACACTCATACTTAACAGAGCCGCCAACGGCAGTTGGAAACATTACCGCCAAACCAACCTTTACATCAGCCTCGGTCACCGGCTGCCCATTGATGTGCTTCATTTGATCCAAGTTAGTAGTTGCCATACGATCTCTCCAAATATTCGCGCCACCCCGAACAGGTAGCGCTTTGTTATGAGTCCAAAGTACTCAACTACTTTTAGAGCGCAACTCAGGCGGAAAGGAGATCATGTGGTACTTTGTTGTCTTCCAAAAACGAAATAACTTCAGCAAGATCGGTACAGCCCACCGGAATTCTTCTATCTGGAATTAAAGGGACTGTTAAACCTGCTCGCTTAACAAGCTTATAATAATGTATATCCTTCGGGTTGTACTCAATCCCCTTAGAATCTAAATAAGCATCAATGTCTTCAAATAACTCAATGTTATTATCGGAAAAAACCACTAAGCGCCTCTTCTCCGTCTCAAAAACAAGAGCCTCACCATTTGTCCATATAGTCGGGTTATGCTTAAAAAAATCTAGCCACGGATTATCCACTGACAGATCTTTCAATAAGGCCCAATGCCAAATGACGGTGCTTTTGTTTGGCGTAATGCCAAGCCCTTCCAGGAAGAGACAGCGTTCTGCCAAGCCCTGAAACTGTTCAGCGTTACACGAATCATAAGGGGATCGATAATACTCAATCTTTTGCCCCTTCCAGAGAATATTACCAGCAGGATCTGCCTGCATATGTTCCACACCATGCAGCCAAGGCCCACTAGATTCAGCGCCAGATACGCGCTGGTAAACGTTTTCACTCTTTCTCAGAACTGCGTTAGTAGCTACCATTTCAAATCTCCCTTGAAATATTCGGCACCCCCAGCAGGCGCCCTCCTGACAAGAATCCAAAGTACTCAACTAAATTCAGGGTGCAACTCAATTGGAAACCAGGAAATTTCAATACAAAATTTCCAAGGTATAAAAAATAAAACTATCCTTTTTGAGCCACCTCAACAGCTTTGCTTCGTTTATGGTACTCACCGCAAACACCAACCTCCTTATGATGTAGAACCCAGGAACCCCATAATCTGTTATATCTAATCTTATATTCGTTTACTTTCAGATATTCCCTTGATGCTTCTTCAAGAAGGCGACTCCAGGCCTTTTTGCCCTTCTTCGTCAAGCTAGAATGACAAGGGCTAAACTGGTTGCGGACATACCCTGCTTCTTGTGCTCTCTTCACTAGACTATGCTGCTTGCTTGTTACCTCAGGCCCACTTGTTAACGACTCAAATTCTAATTGCTCAATGTTACCTACCGCTTCAACCAGATCCTCAAACTCATCCAGAGTGAAATCCGGTACCGAGCGCCCATCAATTTGATAAAGGTCACGGGGGACATGATATTTTTCTAACAATGAGACAACCCTAGCAAGAGGGACATCAACAATATCTAGTAGTTCTTTCTGGCCTTCTTTCGGAGTATCAAAACCAGCCATGCGTAACTTATCGCAGTCGACTTCTTCCGGGTCGCACTCATATCCTTTGGACTCCAAAAAAGTACCAATGCTTTTAAAAAACTCAATATTGCCACTGGTAAAGATTGCTAGGCGATTTTCTGCCATCACAATAGCCAGAGAGCCATCACTTTCCCATAGCCTTGGAGCATGCTTAAAGAAACCCAACCATGGATGATCGGAAGTCAGATCTTTCATCCAATTCCAGTGCCATATAGCGGTCTCTGTACCTGGCCTAATACCGAGGCTCTCAAGGTGCAGACAGCGCTTTGCAAGATCCTGAATTTCTTTAGCGCTCGACGATTCATAAGGAGAATCGCAGTGCTCAATATGCAGACCTTTCCAGTAAACATAACCGGCAGAATCAGCTGTCATATACTCCACACCATGCAGCCAAGGCATATTACGTTCACTGCTAGGTGCGTGTTGGTAAATTTCTTCATTCTTTGTCAGAACTGCATTATTAGTAGCTGCCATTTCAAATCTCCCTTGAAGTAATCGGCACCCCCAACAGGCGGTCTCTTGCTATGAACTCAAAGTACTTAACCAACATTAGGGTGCAACTCAACAGGAAATTACAGTTCTTTCCACTCAATTCTTATCTTTTTTCCTGTACCTGCATGGCAGCAGCAGATTGGGGGTGTTTTATAGATTCATAAAAACCAACAGAGACATCTAATCACTTTATAAAGCTCGCCCCCAAATTACCCACAGTATTATTTTTCTCTCACAACGTGCAGCGGTGCGGCATGATTAGCGCCTATGTAAAATAACTTGCCTACCAACCATTGACATAAATTGCTTACAGAGATATGAGAGTATGCAAATTCATATACTTAACAGTAAAAACTATGAACTCACCTACCTCTAGCGTAAATATTGAAAATAACGGTGCACCGACCTCTCAAAATGACTCATCCATAGGGAGCGAAGGGAAGCTAAAAGCCCTCCTAACTGCCGTCAATAGCGGTGATTTCAATCTAGTGTCTGAAAAGCAAAGTCTTAATCTGGAAAAGGAGAAACTTGAGACGGGGTTTTCTGGGAATAGAGTAATTGATGGTTTGCTGAAAACCGACGATGACAAAGCCCAGGAAAAGGATTTTACCGCAAGACGCTTAAACGATATTAGTACCAATGGCGCACACACTCTTTCAGATCAAACATTACAATCTGAAATCGATGACGGTGGTCGGAGTCTAGATCCAGAGAAAGTATTGATTGCGCTCCAAGGGGGCCACGTTTCCGTCGAGGTGTGCCAGCAGTATTTTAAGGGTAAGGACGCTGAGGATATTCTATCTATTTGTGAAGACAACCTGGTTAGGCATAACAAAGAACTTGGGAAAGCTGTAGAAGCAAATGCTAGTAAAGAGTTGGCAGATCGAGACGTACTCCAAAGGGCTCCTATAGTTGAGAAGTGGGAAGAGAAGCTACGCACCAATGACCTATCCCAAGAAGAACCGGCTCCGAAACTTGATTCAAGCGAACCTGACAGCGCTGAAGAAGTTGCAACACAGAATGTCCCTAACTCTAATCAAATGCAACAGACAAACCTGGTAGGGGCCGTAGGACACGCTTTTGGCCGTATACTGAATGGAGTTTTTGCCGGTGTTGGTATGGCTATTGGTGCCAGCGTTAATGCCTTAAAAGATGATACGCCAGCATTAGATGGCCAGGATCAATTAAGCCCAAGGACCCGCTTTTCTCCCGCTGCATTAGCTGCTAATGACTCCCTTAATCCCTCTAGCATTGAGTCATGGAAGAAGGAGAGGGTTGATTCGGAATTTAAGGGACTCCAAAGGGATATAGAGAATCAGCTAGAGTCTATCCAACCTCCCGGGAGCATGAAAAAAGAAGCGGATCCAACACAGCTCATTGACAGGGTTAAAGATAGAACAACACGCTTATCCGAAATGCTTCGTGATTCACAATCAGATACCGGCCCACTGGAAGCATCTATACATGAGTGGCAGGAAAAGGCTAAAAAGAAATTTAATAGCCTTTCAGACGGTGATGACATCCAAACTGGTTATATCATGGATAAAATAAATGCTGTGCTAGACCTGTTTAGGGCAAAGGACAAGCAGCCCTCTATGGCGCTAAAGTAATCCAAAGCACGTAATGATTACTTTACACATCTGGGGGTGTCAATTGTCTACTCTAGCACTACTCACACAAATTACTTTTAGTCTGCCCTGAGCTTGTTGCCACTACTTAAAACTAAACTTTCCTTGTTTATTGTTGAGCTTCTACCTCTTCGGTCGGAGCTCCATAAAAGCTTCGGTAAACTTCGTGTTCCTCGGTTTGTGCAACCAAGCCCATAGGTAGAAGAAGTTGGCGCTCCCATGAACCTGGACGACGGCTACCATCCGCAATGCTTGAGAGGACATAGGAAATTAATTCGCTAACGGTTCCAAACTCATTGGGAGCTCCATGCTTTTTGTGCATCTCTACTATGTACTCAAATTCCTTAACTACGCTCGGATTTATTTCAATTTTCACTGGCCGGACCCTCAGATAAAGCTAATTGTATCGATATGTGCCAACTAAAACCCCATACAAGCATGCATGCAATACCCTCAATCTCCGTTCATGCGGCCCAGTGCTTGTTACCGCTGCCCCAGGTATTGCTTACTGCTCTTGGCATATTACGGGCATAGCCACCATTTTTTGACAGTGCATCTTTACCCAAAACATAACCAGCCAAACTAAATCCAATGACTGCTAGCGTGGTTTTTGCAGCTTCCCAATGGTCCAGAGCCTGTTGGAAATCATCCCAACCGGTGGCAGTTACCCCACCCCCAATACCATACTTGGCGAGTATTAGAATTGCTTCTGTCCGCGCATCTTGTCGGGCATCTGAGTTTCTCATGTCAAAGCTATTGATATTCACTCCAATCAAGTGCATCCCTGCATCTATACAGAACTTTTCTAGGTCTTTCTTGCGGGTATTTCCACCACGGGGGTTGGAGAAAAACACACTCTGCTGGGAGAGTTTATTTTGCTTTGCTACTAGGTCACTTATGCCTGGCTGCTTTACCAGGCACTGTAGAGCTTTCACAAAAGTACCTGCGCCCTCACCATGCACCAACCAATGGATACGGGCATTATTGGCCTGAGCCTGCTGGATAAGTGCTGTGAGGGCCTGACTGTTGGGTGACTCTTTATGTTGGCCGTTTTGCCAAAAGAGGGAGTAGTGCTTTCCATTACCGGATAAGTCGTGGGAATTTAGAGCCCCATTGTAGGCATTGGCAATATGCGTGATTAGCAGCCGGCCGGCCTCCTCTTTACTATCAAACTTACCGCTAACAGCTGCGTAATGTGCATTGTTCCAGTGATGGCTATGATCCATGCTGGTTTGTCGATGTGAGCTCGTTTTCCACTCTCTTCTATTTTTCTTCACCTGATACAAGCCTGTAGCTTGATTCATTTCAGGTGCTGAAATACTGCTATCGATATTTAAGCCGTATATCAGGACATCGCCATCAGTATCTATCTGGTAGTTGATCTGCGCTCCATCCAAGTTCAGAGCACAGAGGCTGTTCTCGCGCCCACCGGGGGTTATAGCCAAACTGTATACAGCTCGCACTAAACTAGTTTTGTAGTAGTTGCCAGGATGCTCGCGCTTGAGTAGATCCCAGATAGGGTAGTGCTGCTTAAGCACATAGACACTGCGATTGATATTGAGGTTTTCGCCTTGTTCCACGATGGCTTTCCAGGCGACACTCCCTGATCTCATAGCTGCTCCTTGCTATTATCGAGTTTTATGGTGCTTTAGGTATTGAGTACGCTTAAAACCTTACATCTGCCAAGCTGGAGGCGGACTGCCAGGCTTAGTGATAATAATGTCACCACCAAACTCCCCTCCTCGGCGCCACTCGGGATAAGTCCAGGCCTCAATTCCCCGCTTATCACTAGCTCTGGCCTCTGGCCACCGCTCCTGCGCCTGTAATAGTTGTGACTGAGCTCCACTACCGAATTGAATAGAGACACTATCGCAGACTGCATCACGGATACTATTCATGGCAGCGAGGCAAGGCTTTACTGGCGCATAGCCCAGATAACGGAAATGAAGATCAACGTAATGACGCCGATCTATAGGAATAAAAAATTCACTAGAAAAGTAGGTACGGTAGTAAGGGTTTGCCTCCAAACTCTGGAGGGGATGATCGTCATGCTTCTCAAAAAAGATAGCAGTTGCCCCATCCAGCTTGCGCAGCTGCCAATTAAGGGGAGCCTTTTGCACATAATCGTCAGGGTGGCAGGGCCCCCAGTAATACAGACTGCGCATGATCACTTGCTCAAAGTGCTGTGGATTAAAGCAACTCATATTGCTGGGCAACTTGTCATGACGATTCAATGTCAGCACATAATCAATCGTGCCGATAGGACGGCCACGCCATATGGGGCCAAACAGCTCCCAGCTGCGCTTCATTAGCGTCTGGCTGGCCACCCCCTCGCGCTTCCAGTCTTCATAGCCACTATCATCAACGTAATTGCTGTTATCAAAAATATTGATGCCTTGTGGTGCCTCCTGGCTGGAATCGCCAAAGCTGTCATGACAGGAGTTTGGCGGAAGGCTGAATGCCAGCTGGCTGCCAGATAGATCGATAGCAATGGTTTCACTCTCACGGCGTCGAGGGATAAAGGGACGCTGACGTGAGGCAAATAGGCGAGATAGCATGTACAAATCAATCCTTTGAACATTCCTGAGCAGATCTTACTATTTTTTTTTCAACAGCACACTTTGACCGCTCCTAGCATCTTGCTGCTATTCAGGGGTAAATAGGGACCTGCCAACCTAGCCGGCAGCGGTGATCATCTGGCGCAAAGTGGAGCGCTCACTCACTATCTTGGCATAAGAAACTATATGCGCTGCAGAGAGAGTATTCGCAACCAAACTTTCTAGGTAAGCGGGACCGCCCACTTGGCTTATTAGATCGCGGCGGTCTAGCGCCTCAGCGAGGGAGTCGATATTTATGGACAGCTCATCATCTTTCATCTCGCGAATTACCGCAAAGATATTGCGATGGCTCATACTAAAGAAATCTTCTTTATCCAGTTGTTCGGTGACCGCATCGATACGGTCTGGATCCGATATCAGGCCACCAAGAACAAACCGCTCTGCCTCTAGTGAATGCGGTTGCGGTAAACTATTTACTTTATTAGCCGTGTTTCCATCGGTCGTTATTTCCACTTCTAATCCCCCTATACTTTCAAATTTGAATAAGCCCTATTCCTGTAGGTCTATTTGACGAAATCTAGGAGGAGATTGCACGAAGCTTTTTTAACTTATTGATATGTTATTTTGTATCAGTGATATTGATGGCTAGAAATAAAAGAATATGTGTGGCTATTTTTATGACCTTTAGTTAGGGCACGCCCTTCCCAGATTCCAGTAAGAGATACACACCTTTCCGTAAACCAGTTGGCCTAAAGCCCATCAACTTCTATATCGGCAAGCGCTTAAACTGGGCTTTCACACCTTTAAATATGCGACTACCGACTGAGCAGTCACAAATTGCACGCAACCTGGCTACTGGTACATCGTCGTATATATAAGCCAAACCATTATCTATCCGAGCCTGCCCCCATCAGGACCAGGTAATGCCACCTTCCGAAAGGCAATCGCCCGGTAAAGGCCATTTGATCACTTGGTGATCGGCAGTAATATCGCTATACTAACGGCATGTAACGTCGTTACACATCGCAAATCTCAGGTTTCAGGAAAGGTGGGACCGATATGAACGGAGTAAGCACAAAAGTAATGATGGCCGGAGGGGCTGAAAAGAGCCTGCCAGCACGAAAAGGTAGCTCAAAAGTAGGTGGTAAGCATAGAAAGGCCGTCAGCAAGCAGCTCTTGAGCGAAGGCGTTGATCTGGATCGCTTGTTAAAGGTTGCAGCCCAACTTAAAGAATTGGGGGTGGAACCCAACGCCTTACTAGATCAGGCCTTGGAGGATATGGCTAGTAACGATGCTCCAGCACAAGGGGGCCTTACTAGAGCTGAACTTGGAGAGCTAGCAGCCGGTGGAGCAAAAGAGCGCGCCAGCGTAGTAGATATCCTTCGTGCCAGAAGTGATACGGCGAGTGAATACAAGAAACTATATGGTGAGTCTCTAACCACAAAAGAAGCTGGAGATAGACTAGGGGTTAGCCCTTCACGTATTCGGCAGCTGGTACTGACAGGAAAGTTATACGCGATCGGTACGCAGCAAGATCGCCGACTACCACTCTTCCAGTTTGATTCAAACGGACCGCTGCCTAACTTACCCATGCTTCTTGAGATTGTCCGCGACTGGCACCCATTGGCTGTACACCGATTTTTTACAAGCGCTAGTGAAGAGTTAATAGGTCCAGATGGTCAGCCATATACCCCGGCTCAGTGGTTAGTGAGCGGCGGGGATCCGAAAATGGTAATTGAATTGGCAGAGGTTTAATGGATGCCGAAACTACCGCGTACACCAGACATAAAAAAAATAGAAGAGACTCCTCCTGAAGTTGTGGTACTAGAGAAAGGATCGAGGATATTTCGGATTTACAAGCGCGGCGGTCGGGGCAAATCGAGCTGGGGGGGATTTCGGTATTACGGGCCAACGGGCAATCGCTTTGATCACCATGAAAGCGACGAGGGGAATAACTCCTATGTACAAGCAAGGGGAATTCTCTATGGTGCACTGGGAGAATCTGCAATAGAAACCTGCCTGGCTGAAGTTTATCAGGAGAAGAGATTTGTAGATCGTGAAGGCAATCAACCAGCCTTAGGTATCTTTATGCTTGATCGTGATGTTCAATTGCTGGACCTTACGGGTCAATTCCCAACAAGAGTTGGGGCTTCACAAGCAATTAATACTGGCACAAGATCATCAGCAAGAAACTGGTCCAAAGCCTTTTACAAATATTACGCTACCGTAGGCAAGATAGAGGGGCTTTTGTACAGTTCCAGCATGAATGGTAATGAGCCCTGTGTAGCATTATATGAGCAGGCGCAAACGGCAATACCCGATGATCCGACATTCAATCGTCTGCTTTGTGACCCTGACCTAGAGGAGATACTTCTGCCGATAGCTAAGAAATTAGGTTACGAAATGGGCTGATTTGTTACAAATCACTTTTGTCCTCGGCGTGTATGCTCCCAGGACTTCTTCTTTGTTAGAGCGGTGAATTTCCATTACTGCTCTACAGGTCGCCTTTTGGTATACGTCTCGTATTCGGAGCACTTCAGGGGTTGGCCTGTTTCGTGATTCCAAACTAACGCCATCGACTCAAGCTTAGTTTCACTGCCACTTAAGTAGACTGTATTCAGGTGACAGTAGTGCTGATAATCCAGATGAGAGCCAGATTTGGTAATCCTCTTCACCTCTCCTATATATCTGATCTCGCCTGGATCGAAGTCACTACTAAGGCCTTGATGTGGTATCACGAATAAGAGAGCTATTAAATAACTAATTTTCATCTCCCCTAAGTGCTCCTTTCCCTAATAAGTGACGTAAATCCGCAATCAGCACAGGTGCCATTAAATTCTTTCATGATGCTAGTCCCACCCAACTCAACAACATAGGCATCGGCAGATCTAAAATATGAGGCAAAACCTCGCTTTTCATTTTCGGGTATCTTGGTGTGAAATATTATATCCCAATATCCAGATCGAAGCTCTGAAAATCGCTCTATTAGCTCTGCTCGGTTAAGTCGCCTTGCCATCTTCCTATAATCCTCATAATTTCTTTGCTGCTAAGGTGCTTTCCCTTGTAATCTTGAAATACAGGCACCAGATAGCCTAAGAACTACGACACCTTAATAAAAGAATGATACTTACACGAAAGATGATCCGATAAAATTATTTTCATATCGTTACAGTTGATCTCAACGTCAGACTTACAAGGAAGTCATCCCCGTTCCCACTAAATGACTCTTTAAATTATCCAATACGCTTCAATCGATTTAAATATACTTAATCACCCCCATACTCACTGCATCGCCACTCGAAGTAAAAAGTGAAACCTTTTTCTTTTACATAAAAATAATAAAGCTCACAGCTTGCAACACGCAGCTATTCAGCATGAAAGATTTTTTTTAGAGAAAAATATGCCTTTTTGTTAACTTGGCAGCTATATAGCCTTGTTAAATCCCTATGCCGTAAAAGATAATCTAATTTCTTGATCGGAAAAGCTTCTTACTTTTTAAAACTATTTTAAGGGAAACCTTTACATGAAAATACTTGTTTTCTTGTGTACTGCACTTCTGATGACGGCTTGTGCCAATGTCCAACAGGGCACACAATTTACGGCTGATGATATTAATTCTTTTCAACAAGGCGTAACCACCAGTGATCAAGTCCGTACAAAATTGGGAAGTCCAAATTCAGTCACCAAGGGAAACTTTGGCGAGGAAATTTGGACTTACTACTATTCGGAAGCTAAGAGTAATGGTGCTGAATGGATTCCGGTTGCTGGCTCATTCCTGACAAAAACAGAGTCGGTTAGTCGAAACGCTCAACTTATTTTTTCCCCTGGCGGAGTTCTTAAAACCGTCACTTACTCCGAATCAAATGGCGGTAGCGATAAAGAACTTTTCATACCCCCCCCTAAACAAGCAATCACGAAAGAGTCGGTGAGTAATAAAGATTCATAAGTAAATCTTGAGCTCGATAATATAAAAAGCCCCAATAAAGATTGTTGGGGCTTTTTTTGCACGTGAGTTTCCCTTCCTCAATACCTCCGTCGCCGGCACCGTGAGTTGTCCCACTGGAGCGTTATAAACGGGCTGCTAGGCTTAAAGATTTTAAGTCCATGTGTTTCCTATATTGATGGACATAAGGGCTCGCTCTAAGCACAAAATGTCCATTAAATAGTTATATGTAATTGGATTGGGCCGTTGTATTCCCCACCGGAAGACCGCCAAACAATTTGCCCTTCGGGCACTTCGGCAAAAACTCGTGGATCGAGTTTTGATTGCTTTGCATAAAGATCGTTATCTTCAACTCTAAAGATGGCTTGTGCAAAATCCAGATCGAAAAATGTCTCGTAATCCGACGCACTGGAATTCTGCTCTGAGATATGAACGGAGGCACCCAGTTCAATTAGCTCTCCAATGTGCTTATTGCAGCCGGAAAGCACAGAAAGGCTTCCTAGTCCGTCTATCACCACATGCACTGAGTTTTGAGAGGTTCGTGCAGCCTTGGCAATTTGCGCTATAAGCAGACCAAGCTGCTCTTTGAGTATTCCTGGTGCCTTTTCCATACCATGCAGATGAGGGACGAGATGATGGACGCATACACCTTGCCGCCAAAACACTTCTTCAACGGGTGTCTTGTCCGTTTGATCGAGGTTGTTTACAAAAAAAGCATGAGCACGGTAGCTTCCATCTGCGGCAATACGTAGTGTTTGAGCTGACTCTAATGACCTGAACGTATCAATAAAGAACACGACGGCACCATTACGAATGGCGTCAGCTGCCAGCGCTAGCGCAACTGTAGATTTGCCATAACCTGCTGAACCAGTAAGCAGCAGTCTAGGAGCAGCCATAGGCTGAATTTCTTTGTTATCAATAGTCCCCTCTAGTAGCGGTATGTAACAAGGAACTATCGAATTATCGTACCCATCTGGATGCCTCGCCGAGGCTGGATGGAGAAGCTGAAGTACGCGATGAAGTATGAGCTTGCCAAAGTCGGTCAGTTTGACCTCTTTTTCACGACTGGAAGCCAAAGAGGGGCGCATTTTAATTAGCGGGGCGTTTTTAGTGACACCGCTGAACAGGCCAAAATCTCCTTGAAGCTGCTTTAAGGATCGAGATATTCGATGATTAGCCGCTATCGGAGATTTTTCTTTAAGCGACTTTATACTTACCCATGAGTCCTCCGAACTAAGAACACCTATGGCGATAAGCAATTGAACGCTTTCAATGTTTAGTTTTTCACCAAACGACGTTAATAGATCTAGAGACTCGCCGAGTACATCTAATTTTTGCGCTGTAGGGGATGAGGTTGTTGAGCGTTTCCAGCCTACAGCGCGTAGCCATTTTTTCATACGGAGACCCCCTAAATAATAGTTGCATTTGTGCAACTATTGCATAACTGCAACAGTTGTCAATATACAACGTTATCTCCGTTCTTCATGGATAGCTAAGGCTCCCTGCAAGTAAGAGTCACCTTCTTAGCGGTTGATCGATACCTAGACTATCTCAACGCATAGCCTTTGGCTTGTTAAGCCTATTTCCAAATAGCGATAATTCCTCACCGTCGAGGAAGCTTAAAATACGATCTACGCCACTAAGGATCTCCATATGATCATTCGACCGGAAAAACTCCATAATGGGGGTTGAGGTTTTACCTGTATGGATAAAAAGCCCTTTGTCATGGCGTCTGTTGTGATTAACCAAGCGATCAAGTTCAACCACATGAGCTTTCGATATCCGGCCCTTATATCGTTTTGCCTGTATCACGACAAAATCATCATTAATCGTCACGAAGCCGTCGCTACCGCCATCTCTAGTCATCTTGGTTCGGATAATGGGGTAGCCTCGTTCCTCAAAGCAGCTCATTAAAATCTCTTCCCAGAGGAAATGATCCACTTTTCTTATGTAGGTGAAACGCTGCACAGGGGTGTATTTGTCTTTGTTGGCCCTGAATTGTCGCAGCCATTTTTTGGATGCCGCTATTCTCCAGGGCTTTCTTCGTTTAAGCGGGTAAGAGCCTAGAAATACAAAGGCAAATAATGCAGCAGCTAAGACAACGTATAAGGGGACAGAGTGGCCGAGGAACAGCACATCGTAGCTTGCGAGCAAAGCGAGAAGTTGTTCCATGTTAATCCCTATCGTTTACTTCATAAGGAGCAAATCAACTACCTAAAGGCTCAGGGATGGCTTTATCCAATGAGTGCTCAGAATGCCAATGTTTAAAGGCAGGCTAATAAGATGCCCCGATGGCCTGCAAGCAGGTGGTACCCATCGGGGCTACTTACCACTTAGCGAGGAATTGCTATGAGGTAAGGGCTCCATTGTCAAAGTATGGTGTTTCTGTGTCAACTGGAAGACCTCAGCATAAGTACCCTCCTCCTCGTCAGATTAGCCTGGCGATTAGCGGTCTCAGTGGTTAGGCCAAGTCAGGCGAGGGTAAACCCGTAGTCGTTTTACATATTCAAACTATCAGAAGCCTTTCTTTTGCAAGTAAAAGCGTTGCTATACCCGCATTATGCGGGTATAGTGATTTTAGTTGGTGTTGGTACCACCAGCTATCGATATAAAACTTAGCGAGGAAAAACAATGCAGAAACTACCCTCCACCGAAACCTCACCATCCGTTTCATCACTGGTATCTCAAATTAAGGCCCAAGATCAAGATTTTGAATGGTATCCAACCACAGAAGAAATCCTTAATGCAGTAAAGCGTGATATTGATGAAATGACCAATAATTATGCTATCGAATCCAACCCATCAGTTTTGGATTGTGGTGCCGGTGACGGGCGAAGCCTAATGTATCTCACTGATGGCAAGCGGTATGCCATCGAAAAAGCGGAACCTTTGGTTGCCGCTATGGATCATTCTATCTTCGTGATTGGTGCTGAATTTCAGCAACAAATACTGATAGACAAATCTGTTGATATCGTATTTTGCAATCCTCCCTACAGTGAATATTCGGTGTGGACAGCAAAAATCATTCGAGAGACCAAAGCGGGTTATGCCTATTTTGTAATACCAGAGCGCTGGGAGTCAGATAGAAATATAGAGAACGCTTTGATGTTGCGTAACGCAGAAGCAAAAGTGATCGGCAGTTTCGACTTTCTTAATGCTGAACGACAAGCCCGCGCCAAAGTGGCAATCGTCAAGGTCCAGTTGGCATCACGCGGTTCCAATAGGCGTGATTGTTCTGCTGATACCGACCCCTTTGAGTTGTGGTTCGATGCGAATTTTGACATCAAGACATCGGAGGATAAAAGTTATAACGAAAATATTGATATAAGCCCTTGGAAGGAACGTTTGGATCAAGCACTAATTGTTGGATCAGATGTAGTCACTGCTCTAGTCAGTCTTTACGAGCATGATATGGATTTGCTGGTTAACAATTATAAATCATTAGAAACTCTTGATCCGGTGCTATTAACAGAGTTGGCTGTGAGTTTAAGGTCTGTGAAAGAAGGATTGCGCACAAAAATTTCAGGGTTGAAAAATAAGTATTGGCTAGAACTTTTTAACAATTTAAACACGATAACCAGCAAGCTCACTAAATCGACACGTGAAAAATTGCTCAATACGCTTACATCACACACTGATGTTGATTTCAATGTATCTAACGTCTATGCCGTTGTTATCTGGGTGATTAAGAACGCGAACTATTATTACGATGATCAACTTGTATCCATCGTTGAACGAATGGTGGAGCGCGCCAATGTTACTCTTTACAAGTCTAATCAACAGATCTTCCGCGACGAGGACTGGCGCTACGTTCGAAAACCCTATAACCTGTGCCGTTTTTCACTCGAAACTCGTGCTATTCTTCAGCATGAAGGCGGTCTATTTATTTCTGAGTGGAATTGGGAAAAGTCTAAATACAACGGTCTTTCCGAGCGGGCGTATTGGTTTTTGGTGGATATTCTCATAGTTGCAAACAATCTTGGATTTGATACGACTGACAATACACGACCTATGGATTTTACGTGGGAAGCTAACAAATCCTGTGAATTTTATTACCGTGATCACCATACCCAAAAAGACATGATCTTAATGAATGTAAAAGCCTTTATGAACGGTAATCTTCACATCAAATTTAATCAGGCTTTCATGTGTCGTTTGAATGTAGAATTTGGCAGGCTCAAGGGTTGGTTAAAGACAGCCCAAGAGGCTGCAGAGGAGATGGATATTTCCGTTGCAGAGGCAGCTGATTGTTTTAAAACAAACTTTAAATTAGAGCCGTCTAACATTCTGAAATTAGGTTTTCAGAAAGCTGCTTAAGTAGTAATAGAGCCTCGGAGGTCTTCGTCAAGTAGACCTTACCGGGGCGACTTACCATTGAGTGAAGAATTATTGTTTCACGGCAAGGTTTCGTATATCGAGAAGGTATATCTATGTCAACCGCTGAACAGCGCCGTAAGTTATTTGATGGAACTATTAAAAAACTTGGCTTAAGCCAGGGCCATGTGGCCAAATGGATGTCATTAAAGGACACAAAGCAGACTAGAGAGAACGTTAGCCGTAAAGTCCGTGGCTCTGTGGGCACAACGGCTAAAGATGTGGCCTTAATTCAAATGCTGGATCTACTATCTGAGTTCTATGAGCTTAAAACTGTTAAATTTTCAGAAGATGGAGAAATAACGCATCTAGAGAGAAAGTAGACTTTTTTATTTTTCGGCTGTAGAAACTGTCAGAGTTGCTATACAATCTTATGCATGGGCTCACTGCAAAGCCCGCTAGCCGACTACGCTAAGTGTAGGCAAAGACTACTTCAGGTCGCAGTTCCATTTAATTTTAATCACACATTGTTATAGGCGTGTGGTTAGTCGGCAGCCATCGCTATACATACTCAATGGGTGATTGCATGACTCAGGAATATCTAAAATTCCCATCCGGCCGCACTTTAATTAATGTTAAAAAAGACGCTAAAAAATTGGCCAAGGCCGAAAATATTCAGTTAGCTGTTGCTCAGCAGCGACTAGCTGCCGAAAATGGCATCGATCTGCCCTGGAACCAAGTAATTAAGGTTTTAGAGGAGAACTTTAATAAATCCTTACTTGACACCTTACCCAGTAAAACTCCCTCTGATAATCAATCTTGGACAGATATTATTATTCCTCCAAGTAGCGAACCAAAAGGCAGTATTCAGGAGATTAAGCGGGAGCGCCGAAGAATTCGGCAATTGCTACCTAAAACTGGCTCAAGCTTAATGTCGGCAATTTGCGAGCATAAAATTATCGGTGCAATTGATAACAATGAACCTCATTGTCTTGTCTGTGGATACCATGGGAGGCCAACCACCCAAAATAGTCTTACTCCTGATGATGGTGATAAAAGTAGGCAACCCGTTTACTATGTTTCTATTTCAGATATCAGAGCAATCGTAAAAGAAGCCGGTAATAAATACAGAGGCCTTGAATTCGGAGATAGCGATGCTGATAAAATTCTATCTCTACTCTTAGCCATTGAAGACAAAACCTATAACTCATACGTTAAATTATCAAAAGCAACCACCCTACTAAGGTCCCTGGAGACTACAAAAATGCCAGGTGGGGCCAACAAGGGGCTTAATGATATTATTCGGGCATTAAATACACGGCGGGTGTGCGGGTAAAAATCTAAATTGATGGATTACATTATTTCCTGCCTAGATAGGAAATAAACTGGACTTGCTCACCATGGCTACTGGCAACAGTAGCCACATTTTAACAGCAAAGTATTATGCTTTTTCATGTGCTTTATGTGCAGTACCGCCAAAAGCCAGCCGATTATACAGGTTTCTGATTTGCAATTCATTTGAGAGCTTAGCTTCATAATGAGCAAATTTTATTCTCATGAAGCGAGATCTTTCGATCTTGTTCAGTTCCGAGAAATACAGATTAAAAATTTTAAACTTATCCTCCAAATAATTTTGAACTGAGGTAAGGCGTTGCTGCCCATCAATTACCCACCCAGAGAATGGTTTTGGAGTACCATCAATCTCCCAATCTATATGGTGATGCGTGAACGTTCCAAGATGCAGGCCCAACCATGCACTCTCAATGAAAGCTACTTGCTGCGCCTCGCTCCAACAAAAAGTTCTTTGAAAGCTAGGCAATGGAAGACCGCATACATATCGATCAGATTCAACAGTTAAAAGAGGTTCATCTCCAGATCTTATTAACCGGTTGAACTTTTTATAATTATCCCAAAGATAATAGATGCCACTTTCACAGTGCTTTCCTTGGTCAATTGGCTTCGGAATTCTGTTTTTTTCACCTGGTACCATGTTGTGACATCCCCTACTAATAATCTCGAAAACATGAATCCTTAATCGAGCCAACTAACCTCAGATTTGCACGGTATCTGCCTGACCACTCTGATTGCTTGTTTACTTTATTATTTGTATAAACGCCAAATTTTAGAATTACTTTCTTAGCTAGAAATTTGCTATTTTTACTTATCTTATATTCCTGGTAGCTAACACCCTCCTCACATGGAGTTAAAGCTTCATTAAGCTGCTCAAAACTGTTAGGTGAATCAGATCCTCGATGAGGATCTTCTATATGCCATTGCTGACCGTCAAAATAGTAATTATATTCTTGCTTGCCATAGGGATGGGCCAAGATTGCTCCTTCTAATGAGCTGCTTTCATGAAATGCGTTACCATTGGACAGAACCTTAGTCTTAGAACCTTCTCCCACGTAAGATAGATCTCCCAGATTTACAAGATCTAAAGCTTTTTCATGGTTATTGAAATACTTTACAAGAATTTCACCCTGGTACTCTGGGTAACCCAGGCTATGAACACAAATACTTCTAAATGAATTTAGGTGAGTTTTAACAACAATTAGCGAGCGTGTTGACATTATCGAGTCCCCCCTATTAGTTACCCTTAACGTACAATAGCTGGGGGACCCGTCAATTCACAAGGAAAAGGAAAAAAGAATGACATCAATCAGAAGGGTTAATTGTTAGAGGTTTTACACTGCTCTAGTGCTTATAAAACCCGTCTTAGTTGAGGTTTTTTTGCCTTAGACAGTTGAGATTCTAGATCATCAATTCTATGTTTTCTCTGTTCGCTGCATATCTTGGTGTTTTCAAGTTCACTTGTCAGTTCACCTATTTTTTGGTTAGCCGTATCCAAGGCTGACATAAGCTCAGTCACTGAAATAGTATCTGATTCTCCAGTCTCAAGAACCTTTTCACCCTTTAGGCCACAAACTGAACTTTTTCCGTCGAGACTATATAGTAGTGTCTTATTGTTTTCGCTACTGAGATATTCTTCATCGACCTGGAATTTTTTCTCTGATACTCTAAATTTATTTTTCAGACTTTTTATTCTTTCCTCGCTATCATCCTTGAAAGCTAGTTCAATCACTTTGAAAAGGTTGCTCTCAATTTTTTTAATGGCCTCCTCCAGATCCTTTCTCTCGCGTATCAAGTAAGCTACTTTCTGCTTTGCATTATTTAATTCTGAGAGAAGTTCCAGGGAAGAAATAGTTTGTTTTTTGCTCATACTCCAAGATCCTTGCATTTTCCTAGTGCGCTCACACTAAAACCTATAGATTATAAATGATTGCAGAAAGGTAAAATTATTATAACCCACCCAATCACTTCTAATTTTTCTTCGTCATTCTAAACTTGCATATAATTGTACCTCCATCCACCTGGAAAGAACAACTAAAGGTAATAAGCGAAAACTCAACTCATGATCTTATAAATGCTTTTACGCCCGCTACTAAAAACTGTATCTGATTCATTACTTCCTTCGGCTGCTCTTCATATGGCGTTGAATCGATGTAACCAGGCATTTTATTCATATACACCTTGTATATTTTATCTTCTGCTAATTTATCGGCAGATAGATTAGAAATAGTCTCGCATATTAAGTTTTTAAATATGAACTTGATAAGCGACAAGCTTTTATCTGTAAAATATGAGTTATTCCCTTTTGGCTCCATCCTGGCAAGATTTAATCCAAGTGTATCTTCCACAACCTTACTTTGACAATCTAATTTAGCTTCAAGCTCTTTTATTCTCATTTTTTTTGAGGAAACATCAACTTCCAATGTTTTAATTTTTGCATCCTTCTTTTTAAGATCACTTCTAAGCTCCCCTATTTCCTGATTTGCCTCGTTTAAAGCAGACATTAATTGAGTAGCAGATACACTTTTAGATTTGAGCATGATGGATTCCTTTTTAATATAACAAGGTGCTAAAGATTACATGAGCTAAATAATTTAGATTCTCGGCCCAGTACCTGGGGGAGATGGATCGTCGTTGACAACCCCATGATCACTCCTCCACCTTTCCAGTTTTTTTTCTAGGCTCGAGCTGATAAATACTCCTTTGTGAACATCATTATCCGGGAATGTCTTTTGCTCTAATAAACCCTCTTTCAAATCACATATACGATTTAAAATACTATTCTCTAAATCATTTAGAGTTAAAGGCTGACATTCTTTCTTGAGACAAGGATCTTCATGAAAAATTGGTTTTTTTGAGAGATTTAAATGCTCAGAGACTCGGGCATATACCTCTTCAGCTTGCATTGAAATGGACATTTCTGGATATAGCGCTCTAACCCTATTCCAACTACCCATGAGAGAGGGGGATTCTTGCGAGAGAATAATATTCTCAAGTACCTGTCGTTTTTCTGTGGGTGAATAAGTATTGATTAGGAAGTGACCTAAAACTTCATGCTGCAAGGTTTTCTTTAATGCCGTAGCACTTTTATGGTTCCCGGCAGCAATTGCTATAATTCCTCGCTCTCCCGGAGCTTTGGCGGAGTGGTAGCCACCGCCACCCGTTCCATCAATCCCGTAAAGCTCTTTCCAACTAGCTCTGACTCGGTAATCTAAAGGAGTCTTAAAGTTTAGTAGGCCTGCAAAGTTCATAATAATAGATTTTGCTTCCCCCTCTGTAAGCCCCTTATTCATTACTTTGTTCCTCTGGGGTACTAAAGTGCTCAGGTGGGGTCAAGGATGGTTCTTTTATAATATGCTTAAATCGTTCTCTATCTTCCTGGCTGAGCTCTTCATGCTCTTCCTGAGAAACGATAAATCCAGGAGTATGTGTCTTTGTACGGCTATTATCTGTTTTATCTTTACTCATACACCAAATCCCCTCTCTTTAGTTTTGAACATTCAGAGATTAATGAGTAGATGAGTAAGAAACAAACAAATTGTGTTGAAAACGCAACATATATGCCTCGCGCTGGACTATCGTCCTTACCCTATCTGGTATAAACACAACATATAGTGGTCACGTACCCGAAAATGCGGGGTTATATTTTTGTGAAACACAATATATTGTGTTTTTTGCTTAGGTCTATGATGGGCTTACAGGCGTGTGTTCCGGCATGCTGAGTTGGCTTGCCTTTGGTGAGACCCAAGCCGTTAAAAAGTCTTTGAAATGTAAGGCCACCCCATTATCTACAGCATCTTTGAGGTGTGCCCAAGCAAGATCTGAGTGGCGCTGGCTATGATCCACTAGGACCATCTGGTAATCCCTAAATGGAGATCGATAATGACTAGGCATCGGTACAGACACCCCCAAGCCGACCCTTATATCTTCATGTGAGAGCGTTTTAGGTAATCTCTGAAATATTTGGTCACCCCCAAACAGCTCTTCATCTCGCATCACAACGATGATGGAAACATGGTTGGTGAGCTTGTCTAAGCACCCAAGGTTCAATGAGTATTCACATATTTCTACTTCTGGATCCCAACTCCTATTTTGCTCTAGGAGCTCATGGCACAATACTGCCATGTGGTGGGAGCCACCAGAATTTGCCCAGTAGAATCGTTTATGCCAATTATCTGTAACTAACCGGATCCCCTGGCTTAACCTGAGCTCTCTCCAAGCCATACAGGCCTTAATAACATCTTCACCATTCTTGCCTTCTAAATCCCGTAAGTCGTTTACCAAGCGCCCCATAGCGGCCATAGAGTTCTGTGACGCTCGATCTGGGTTGGTGCTCATATTGCTTTTGCTAGCCATACAGCCATGTAAAAAAGCCATAGGGAATTCGGTTCTATATGACCTTGATGAAATAAGTTTGTTTAAAGCGGTTTGTGTCAATGTCCAATTTTCTTTGGAAAGCCCGGGGAGGTAGCCATCTAACTCGAAATTCCGGAACTGCTCTAAAAAGCATCGAGTTTCATAATCTACAGTTGGTAGTTGTGTTCTATGGGGGTGTATAAAGGGCTTTAGAGGCCTAAGTTGAAGTTTTTCTTTTAATTGTTGGCCTTCAGATTTTAAAAGCCATTTAGTAAGTTCGTATATCTTGATAAGCCTTTTCACTTTCTAAGTTCTCTTCCTTGAGCCATGCAAGGCCATAACAACAGGCCTTGCAACTCATGCCGTCTTAAAAACCATGTTTATCTAGCAATTTACGACTTTTAGCGGAGTTTCCATTTTTTTATTAGATAGGCGCATTTTTTCAGGCATTGTAGGGGATTCAACCTTTAGTTCTAGCATTGTGGGAGATGAATCTATACCTGAACTAGGCGAACCAGAAAGCAACAATGCTCTACCTGGATACTTTCCTATCTCATAAACATCATCTTGTTCAACCAAATCACCCACTAGAGCCGATAACTTTTCTGCAGCAGTGGGCATTAGTAGATGATTAAACCCAAATTCCTCGCGTAAAATTTGGTAAGAACTTGGATCGCTCCACTCATTAGATATTATGATGTTGAATCTTGCCTTTTGTAATATCTCTATATTTACTAAATCTTCCCTATCAAGCTGCCCTATAGCATCATCAGCATCAATTACAACTAGGCAGCTACGCTCAAGATGCTCTAGTTTTTTTGTCATTTCCACGAGATCGGCCAGCCGGCTCTTTATTGAAGCCCCCTTTGACTTATCTATTATATCTATGCATATACCATCTTGAATAAACACTTCCTCTAATGCTTCATCCATATATGAGTAGTTGCCATTAACATAAAAAGCATGGCTTCTACATGTCCTGTCAGCTATACCATACAAAGCCCAAGAGACTCTCGGTTCTGATGTTTCAGTCAACCAATAAGTGAAAGCACCCTGTTCGATCGCTTGTCGAGCTAAACTAGTCATCAATAGGTCGACTTTCCCTGTTGAAGAAGCGCCCGTGATAATGGTAAAAGAGCTTGGAATATGAATATTTTCTCCGTTAATCCCTATCCCCTCAATAACAGGTGTAAATTCATTTTCACCTCCTCCAATTGCAGGCTTCACCGCATCCGTTGATCTAGGCGGAGAAAGTCTTTGTAGCACTCTGTTAAGGATCTGCATTCCAAATGAGGTCAAGCTTATCTTCTCACCGGAGGCGTCGGAGGATTTTTTGATATCAATCAAGGGTGAATTGCTAGAAGACATTTTAGCACCCTGAAGTTCTTTCAAACTGCTGGCAACTTGTTTTTTGTCAATGCCTGGCAGCTTACTAATAATCGTCTCAACCAGTACTTCACGCTTATCTGTACACTCAGCACCTATTGCTATAAGTACCTGCAGGTCTTCTAGTTTTGGGTTGGTACAGTAAGATGAGAGAAGTTCGATTGACTCTCCCAGTGCATCGAGCTTTTCTACTGTTACCGATGAAGATTGAGTCCGCTTCCAACCACTCGCTTTTAGCCAAGTACGCATTTCTTTATCCCTTTCGGATTTTGATTACGGAATAGAGTATTTAACAAGAGGGAGATGGGCCTTCAATTATTATCTTCCTAAAAGTGAAGATAGATAGGATCGCTAAATATAGCCTTTTACAATTTTAAGTTTATATACATAAGTACTGTCGATTCTAGCTATTAGCGCCACCAGACTAACGAAGCTAGTAATCTTAGTTTTAGGGGGAAATCAAGGAATATACTCTCAATCTCCAAAATTCATCAAGAATATTGGTCCATCAATAGTGGCCGTGCATTTTCCGCCTATTCAAGCCTCTTCACCCAACTAATTACTTGAGTAGTAAGCTTACATCTATATCGTCTACAAACAACTTTATGCCAAACTGATGTCTCACGAACTTGATAAATTCCTGCCATGTTTTGTAATCAGGTTTTCCATGAGTGCACCATAAGCACTCAGGGGCACCAGCCATTTGGTCACTGGCTGTATTGTGAATATCAACACCTGTAGCTGTATTGAATCTGGCAACAGCAGAACCATCATCAGCATTGATCCACAAGCGTCGCCTTAGAGAATCAAATAGAATTTCATACTGGTGACCATTATGGCCTGTTGTGTATCCGTGGTTAGAATTACTCATTTGATAACCTTCCTGGCATCCATACATTCCACTATGACTAATAGTTTGCTTTTATTAATCCTCTCGTGATTCCTTTAGGCATTCATCATCAGGGTCAACACCATTAGCAATGGCCATCTCACGGTAACTATCAAAGAGGTCCACCCCACCATCTTGAATGTCATCCTTAATTTCGCCTCGCATACGAGCAAGGCGCACAGATAAATTATGATCCGCCCCTTTCAGAAGAAATCCTGCACATGTTTTCGGACTATCGACCCCTGCACAATGGCACGAAAATTCTTCTTTAGCCATATCATATGAAGTAGGGGCTGAAAGCCTAAATGCTTCTGAAGGGAATATCCCAACACTATCTTTTTTCCAAGGACAATCACCACAAGGTTTTTTCATATATTTGCCAGACACACCTTCAACGCTAACCACTTGGTGATCATGACCTGCAGGACGTACGCGAACTACCCTACCCTTTTTCTTCATTGTCACTCCTTCCTTGGGTATATTACCTGGTAGGTACTCCAATAATTGTTATACCTATTATGCTGGCAATTTCGAATATGAAACCCTGATCATTTGTCCCATTGCTAAGCATTTTATTGAAATGTTTTACGGAGATATCTCTTTCTCGCTTTTCTGACAGGCGTCGTGCCACCTCATCTCTAGAAAGACCTGATCGAAGAATTTCGCTCCTTATCCAGTCAGATGCCTGCCTGTTAAACGCAGCCTTAGCTTCTTTCTCATGCTCTGATAGAGCTCTTCTACCAGATAGCCCTTTACTCATATAAATACCATATTTGGTAACCAAAACCCCTATATATAACTATACACGCCTAAAATATCTGTTGCAAAAACACTCTTCAAGGTTACACTGGATACCATAATTAGTATCCCTGGGTTAAAGCATGCATACGAGTACACCTGATCTTATTACCAAAAACCTAGCCTTTAATGTCGTCAGTGGTAAAAGGAAGGCAAGGCTATCAACAAATTTTCTGCAGGTTATGGGGTACACACCTGGCGACCGTCTATCTGTTGTTGAAGCGGGACCAGGCTTAAAGGGTTTTAAGGTGGTTCATGACCCAGACGGAAAATATCAGGTTTACAGTAGGGGCTATAAGCGTGCCAGATCCAACAATCCCTTAGAGTCAGTAATTGAGTTCGGCAGTCAGAAATTAATAGGGGAAACTTTCCCATCCTACACTGAACGGTTTCATGTTGAGATGAGGAAGGAAGCTATCAAGTTCACACCGATGGCCAATCGGGTCCATGCAATACACTCCAAACTAAAGAAAACTTCACCTTTTAATGCCTTTGTGGGCTTAACCGGTGGAGTGGATATCCATTGTATGGAGTCTATGGGATGGAAAGCCGAGATTGTTTTAGAGCACAGGCCTATAGAGGCTAGGGACATCTCACAAAGAAGAAATCTAACAGAAGTACATGCGCTAAATACACTGGTAAATGGGTCACCTAAAGTTCTGCTAAATGAAGATATCTATAATATAGAACTTGATAGACTTTCAAAAATTCTTTCTGATGCACCACCGATTAGCCTTTGTCATTTTTCACTCGGCTGTGATGACCATTCCCCTACCAAATCCCCCAAAGCAAAACAACAATCCTTTGATGATTTATCCACCATGTATGACATGGTCTATCCAATGCTAAAGCAAGTGGAAATTATTGATCCCGCAGTGGTAGCTGTTGAAAACGTTAAAAGCTTTAGAGGTTCTGGTGCAGGGAAAATTATGACGACTACCCTGCGTCGTCTCGGATATAACGTCAGTGAGATGACTCTAAATTCAACTGACTATGGGGCCACTCAAAATCGAGAACGTTACTATATGGTGGGTTCAATCTATCCGAATTACATTCCACCTGAACCGACTGGTAAGGTCTCCAGTGTTCTAAAGACTGAAATACTGGAGCATTTGTCCGAGTGTAACGATGTCACAGACAGAAAATTTATAAAAGCCAGGGAAACTAAATCTCGTAATATGCCACCTTTCGTCACTATTGATTCTTTATTTACTCCAACCTTTTTAAAAAGCCAGGATAGAGGGATATCGGATGGAGTTTATATAGAGCACGAAGGTCGCATTTATAAGCCGAGTCAGAGACTAATGCAACGATTGATGAGTATCCCTGAAAGCTTCAATGTAAGCTGGATGGCAAAAGAACAGGCTATTGAAACATTGGGACAAAGTATAGATTACAGATTACATCATGCATTGATGCAATCAATAACCAGACATATAGAAGAAAATCTTGGCTCTCGTTCTTTATTAAAGTATGGGCTGCAGAGTCAATTATTTTAAAGTAAACAGCTAATTAATACCTTCTATCCTGGATAGCCAGTGCCTTCTCCAGGCACAGGCTATCAAATCACCTATAAAAATTAACTTGTTACACTAATCGTAGATGTGCTCACACCGGAATATTCTGTTGAAACGCTCTCATGATCTCTCAAAAGGCCAAGAATAAAAGACAAGAACTTTTTTGGGTTTTGATTACTATACTCCCAGGAAGATAGCGCCTTTTCAAAATGAGGCATGTCATTCCTATCAAAAGTTGATTTTTCATTGATAAATAAAAGTAACATTATTTCTTCATGCTTCTCACAATGAGAATAAACGGCTTTTAGTGCTGTATTAATATCTCCATCCAAGGGAAGATAGGACCCCGTGTATTTCACGGTAATCTGATTGACAATTGCAAAGCAGTCCAGTGATAAATTCATTGATCCTATCTTTTGCCCCTTATCATTCTTCACAATTACATAATTACCCATTTTGTATCTCCTGCATGATATATATAATCAGTTAAATCATTATTGAATGAGGTCGATATGCCTACTTCATCGTTTGACAAACAGTTTGTGGTCAGCAATCCCGAAGACATTGAAAGGCTCAAAAAAGAGCTGGATGGCGATAATTGGCCTGAAATACCAGTGCGTGATAGAGATATACACGCTGATTCCAAGGAGAATGTAAAAAGGCTTTTCAAAAAATTTCCAGACCTTGGGGTTCAAAGCAGCAGAGAGAAATAACTCTTACAATGTTACGGTGGTCCTTCTAGAACCAAACCATTGCTCTTTGATTCTGATCGTACATCTACAGGCCGGTCATATCCATGCTGTTCTAAAAGAGTTTCCACCATGACACGCGCGAACTTAAGTCCCGTACACATGTCTTTATTATGGAGCTCTGCTAGTTGTTCCTGCTCCTTAATTTCACAAACCAAGGCTCTCAGATCATTGGCTAATTTCATTACCAGAAACTCCTTTAACCAGTTTCACTATTTTCAATTGATGAATTAACGTACCCCAACATCAGTACATTTCAAGAACAAAAGAAATAGTCACTACCCACCTAATGAAAATAATTCTAAGTTCAAATAATTCTCATAAAAAGTGCTAACCCTGGTTTTGCATCTTTACACAGCTATAAAGTCATCCACTTGCCAGCCATCAGTCGATGCATTATCAAATGAATCTGAGATACTAATATTTAAATTACCTTCACCCTCTGCTATTAATCCAACTATGAGATAAGTATCAGGCCAATCACTCTTGAAGTCATGATCATCGGGCAACCTAACTTTCGTACCTACAGTAAGGGGCTTAGATGTTCCTTGGGTCAACACCCATCGTTTCACTTCCGGATGTTCTTCCAGCATAGTTACAGTCTCCAATAATTTGTAGCCGGTATATTTTCTGAAAGCTATGAACATGATTATTTCATAGCTAAGCATTTAATCAATTTTCACTAACATGCAGGCTCAAATACTTCATAACCAGCATAAAGTATCAATGTGTTATCATCTTCATCCCAAATAGCAACGGCCGCACCGTTATTATTGTTTGACATCTCACGTGCCTTACTTTCAGCTTCCTCTAGTAAAGCAACTGATGGATCATCTGGTATTGGGAAAAAAATAAACCGTAGCGATACTTATTTCTCACGTTCCGTACTCCATCTAGATTAGAGCCTGGGTTTTCAGGAAATCTATAGACACTACTAACAGCCGAGCTCTTTCATAAGGGAGAATGTTTTAGGACAGCGTCCTTCACCAGAAGTCCAATTTGGGGCCTCTTCATCCATCAATTCACAAATCTCACTCCAGCGCTCAACCAACCTCTTCCATACTTCAGATTGGTCTGCCATTAGCTCGAGCCTATCCTCCAACTCTGGAACTGCAGACAACAATTTTCTGCACCGAGCAAAGTCACTTGGATCAATGGGGTGAGTTGGCATAGCTTTAATGCCGTGTTCCTGTGCCAAAATTGAAGCCATGAACTTGCTACTAGCCCCAACATCTTCTGTTCTTAACCAAGCCTCTAAACCGATTCCTGGAGCAGCTCGTACTTCCCGTGTGTGTAGTACTTCAAGTACCATAGTAGCTGCGTTGTGAATAGTATTTACCTGACAAGGGGACAATAATTGATTCGGGCAGGCTTCATGTATTTTATTCAAAATAGCGGAGACAATATCAATTTGTGAAACGTTGACTGTATCATTCATGTTAGATGTCATCTTTTCAGCTGAGTTTTATTTCCTGAGGGATTAATCTGTATTTTGGACTCTTTCTCCCTCTCCTTTACAGCTAAAGCCCGCAGTATGCGGGCTTTATAAGTGACAAAGAACTTTACTACGCAATTTTCTCTTGTCTTGACTCACAGCTTGGTTCTCGAATTTTCAAGTCGCCATAAACTGTTACGTTGTATTCTTCGTAAGTTTCTTTCGCTCGATCTTCAATCTGAATCCAACCGCTTTGATATTTCTTACCGAGTTCTTGAGCGTACTCCATGGCTTCATTATGTTTATGGAAGGATTTTTTAAAATTTCGTCGACCACCATCATTCAAGTAGTTAATACATCCGTGATTTACGGCAAATCTTTTGATGCGTGGAGCATGTGAAACACCCATTGTATTTCTCCTTTAGTGAGATTTAATTTATTGGTACCGCCTGTTGATACTTCTAGAAAAATTACGATTTAATCTGATATAGATTTACTAGGGAATTCCCTCATGCCAATTCCATGTCATTCCGAGGCCATCGCCAGCCCGGGTTATCACCCATGAATACTTCTGTCTGTCTGCATTAGATTCCGGCAATATTGGAAGACACTTTAATATGGTGTAGGCACCATCAGGGATTGCCCCAAGCTCATCGAGGTAAGAGCTTTGTACCAAGTCACTAGACAGCAAAACACTTGTTGTTTTCCCAAGATTTTTAACATTACACACAGGGAAGATGAAAAGTTTTCTATCCAGAGGAGAAAAATCAATATCTTTACTGCTTTTAGAGAAAGCAATAATTGGTAAAAGCAGAGTAGATATGAAAACTGCTACACCTGCTTTTAATAAAGTATTCGTTATAGCCATGTCCTACCTCACCAGTAAGATACCTGAACAGTAAACACCAATAAATCAATACTCTATGGTCTTATATACAAGGATTCATATTAAGCGCTTGGTCGTTATTCCTAACAATATGAGTCAAATCACTTAGATGTTTTATCAACTTAACGATATAACCAAGCGCTAAAAAGAGACTAATCACTGGTTGCCCAACTAAGCTACAGCACCTTCACCTATATACTTAGCTTCATAAGCAGCAATTAGAGGTTTCTGTTGAAGTACTTCAATACACTTGTCTCTATCTGAGAAATCGCAGCCTTCGTCTTTCAACTTCTCCTCGGCTTGCGCCAAAGCTTGAGCCGCATCGACGTCAGTAGTTTCACTTTTATCCTGGTGCTTTGTCTTTCCGCTGCTCTTACTTCCAGGAAGGATAGTTTTATGCAAACTGCGTATGGACTCGGCTTCCTCCTTGCTTATACGCATCACAATGTGATCGCCTTCATCTTCAGCAGCATCCAAACTCTTCACTATTGATCCAAGTTGATTGGTTACGTTTTTAACTACTCCCCCAGTCAATCTGGAACGGAAGCCCGTTGCTTCATCAATAGCCTTTCGAGTGATGCGCTTGGGCTTAGCCTTTACAGTCCCTGGAACGTCCTGGTTAGTCGCTGTCCCTTGGCCATCTTCACTCTTAGCAGAAGGCTTAACTTCATCATCATCTTGAATTTGAGCCTCCAAAATATCAACTGCTTTGGTTCCATACTCTTTATACAGATCCAGCGCCATGCTCCAAGAAACGACCTCTTTATTAATTAGATCCTTCATCTTCAAAGGCATATTGTGAACTTGAAGGTACTGCTGAACATGGGCGACGGTTTTCTTATTGCGCTTTGCCACCTCTTCCTCAGTTAGGCCCATATTAATGAGCTTGGCATAGATTTTCGCACGCCCAACGGGCTTAAGTTTCAGACCGTCATGACTCGTTAGTAGTATCATTGTCTGGTCAATATCATCACCCTTTGACTCGATAAGGGGAAGACGTGAGATTTCTGCTCCCTCAGATCGAGCTAACAGGGCTCCTCGACGCCGGCAATGACCTTCACGGACATAGATTTCACCATCCCTCACTTGGACAGTGAGTGGGGGCAGCGTTTCTCCAGCCTTATAGGCATCAGCCAGATTACGAATATGCTGAATCACATCAGGATCTTCATAATCTCGACCTATATTGAAGCCTTCCTCTTCCTTCAGGAGATCAAGCTCCGCAAAGAACATGTTGCCCTTTGTCATCTTTCCTTTATGTGCGCCGTGCATCGCACGCAAGCTATTTGGGATACCCATATCCATTCTCTCCTTACTTGAGATAGTTTTTAAGATCTAGGGTGAACGTACCCGCCCTAAGCCAAGATTCAAATCAGGTGGAAACGCAGCCCTTTTACCCACTTCATGAAATGATTCTGGGGCCCGTGGTCTCATCGAAGCTACTGAAAAAGTGAGAAATGTAGGGAAAGTCGGCATCTAGCTGCCTTTACGGCGGCGATAGCCGTCCGTTTTAGGTCGCGATAGCGACCGAAGCCAGGTTACAGCCATCCTAATCAAATCGGTACAAGAGGTTTTTGTGAACTCCATCCTCTTGGGTAGCTAGCTGAGCAATATTTGAACACACGGACACTCGATGCCATAAGGAACGTAGCCCTCAGTATGTAGAGTTTGAAAAGTATTTTGAGGTGTGAATCAACCCCGGACGATAGACCGGGGTTGCACGGAGGTTTAGGTAGTATTGGCTAGGTATTCGAATCGAATTACACCGACCCCTTCTATACTCTTTGTATAACGGCCACTTTTAGGGTATTCAGTGTAAGCTTTGGATTTTCGGTGTACTCCTCCAAGTTCAAAAACATCACCATTCTTTAGATGCGCCAACAATGTGTACTTAAAACCAATTTGTCGCATAACTTGGCTAATTTCATCTGACAGGTCGCGCTCCAGGTCTACACCAAAAGCTCGCTCCATTTCTCGAAAATATCGGTCGTGGTGGTGATGCAAGCCCACCGCTAGGTGGGCGAGTTCATGGGCCAATGTGAATTCTAATTTGGTGTAAGCCTCAGTGCCAATAAAAGCCCGGTTGATGAGTACTTGCCCTTGTGGCGTAGCCAAACCATACTTTGTTTTTTCTGTTGTAAAGTCTACCCCCTTTGGTGTTAGCGTCCATCTTTCAAGTGGTACTACTTCTGCAACTCTTTTTAATACTTGATGGAAAGTAGTCACTATGTGTTTTTCGGTGATCATGCGGTTTTTTCTGAGCTAATGGTTATAAGATCAAAGAGCTAGAGCCTCCGTAATCGAAGGCTCTACAGACAATTAAGGCGCGGGGGCATTTAGCCGAACGGTACAACTTCTATAGTCAAAGTGATGGCAATTTATACCTAACTCCCCACCATCTTCTGTGGTACCACTAAACCACCAACCACTGGGACTTTCGACCAACTTCTTAATCATCGAGTTAGTGTCAACACTACCGGCTCCGAAGTTATACGCAGCATCAAAAGCATAATCATCTGTTAGACGGGTTGTGATGCGTAGGTCCTCGAACTGTCCATTAGCTAGTAAACGCACCACATGACTATTTATCCATTTTTTGGGTATTACTTTTAGAGGTTTTAATCTATCCAATAGAAGAGGGGAAAAAGTATTTACACCTTTTTTTTCTGATTTGGCTAGTCTTAGTCCTTCAAAAGGAACTTGAGAATACGGGTTTTCAAACTCTACCTTATTGCAGGCACTCAATATAATTTGAGGATCAAAATTATACTTCTCTAGAAAATCAAAAAGTTGTTCTGGGCCGGAAGCATAAAAAGCATAATCGACACACACTTTTCCGCGCATGAAAGCATTTGTGTAATCGCCAAGCCTTAGTGTCGAAAAATCAGAACAGGAAACGCTAATATTTGTACCTAACACATACAGACGGTCTGTATGGTGTGAGTTTAAGATTTCACGCCAGTCATCACGAGTTTGCAACTGTTTCAAAGTGTTATTTTGTGTCATTGGGATCTCCTGTTAGTCAGTACCGTGGCTTACCACATGCCTTCAATGTACCCGATTTACTTATCGCTACAAATTCACAGGAAATATGAACCCATGACCCACTAAATGATAAACATTTCTAATGACTAATTACTGGTATAAAAACAGTGCATTTTTCAGGATTCCATATTTCTCTACACGCCAACTGTGGATCTTTCCGCAAACAATCTCTTTGACAAATTGTGGAATTGCAACCAGCCAGGGGCGTAGAGTATCCGTCAACCATGGCTCTGTGGCTGTCTAAAACTCTATTTTTTTTCAAGTTGCTAAGAATTTGTTTTTTCAAAATTAGTTCCCACCTGTGTTTTCGATGGAATAAAAGTACTTAAAATATCAAAGTGGTCAAACAGGCTAGAAGCTACTATCACTTCCCTTTCAGACAAACCTAGATCGTCTAGTCAACTCTGCCATCTAATAGAAAGTAGTCTGAGTTAGATGGAATTTTGTTGATTTCGCTAGATCTTGGCTTTGCCAGAGGATATTATCAATAATGACTTCTGGGCGATTAAATCTATTGGCAATATTTTCGACTGATACGATAGTAGCAGCTCGAATTGCTCGCTCTAAACAACCATTAACTTCAAGCTCTATTTGATTGTCAACTAGAGTGGCTAGTTTTGGTGAATATTCAATTATTCCTAATGCACGTAGAACTCGCGGCACCTGGTAGTCTGCTAGAGCTGTAAGATCGCAGTTTACAGGCACCCCCATTGATTCATATACAAGGCTAGCTATGGCCGTAAGTGCCAGCTGGGCCTTTTTAAGGTAGGGATCTGAAAAGGATTTTGGAAACGCATCCACCAGCAAAGATGCATCTGAAACACTCACTTGGCCACGTGTAGCTCTAGCTATAAGAATTTCAGCGATTTCATAGAGTTTTTTCTTCTCTGACGATAGTTCGATAGCAATCTCTATTCGCATATTGCTATTTGGCGAATTTGAAAGCACATAAGATACGTCTGACAACGGTAGCTCTCCGTCGATCCAATTATCACGGAGACATCGAAACATAGCTGTAGATCCGGTCATATTTCCATAGCAGTACTTCTTTAGCCCTCCGTCTATATCTAACTCCCAAAATTGAAAGGCTAATGCTGAGCAGTATATCCAGAATGCTACCTGCTGTTTAAGCTCCCAACAGGGCTTCACTAAATAGCTAAAGTTAGGAAAGTTAATTGCAGTTTCAGCAACTCGACTTAGGTAATCTATTTTTCTAAAATTTATAGTAATCAGTGTCTGATCCCAGTCATTATTTGCTAGTTCTCTCAAAGATTTTTTGGTGATTGAAATCATTCTCAAACCCTCACTATTTACAGTAGGGCTATATTGCCCTAATTTTCCTTCAGTTAAGTCCCACCTTATATATCAATTTGTGTCTCCCGTCCCTTCATCATGCTCAGACTCTCTTTCATTAATAGCTCCGCTTGTTCTCGGTATTTATTTGCCCAACGAGTAGTAGCAGCTTTACCACTTTCGCTAGTCATCCTACCAAGACAATTATTGATTTTTTTATGTAGGTCACCCGCCCTTTTTTCTTGAATTGTATGAGGGTAAATTTTACTTTCGTATCTACCAGGACCGATTAATTTGCGTTTGCTATATCTTCCCCAAAGATCTCTACGTAGTTCAATCAGGCTTATTAGAAGCTCGCTATCTCTTTCCCAGATAGTTTTTTGCACAATGTTATGACCGGAATCGCCAGATCCAAAGTGACTTACACATTCACTACCTACAGGCATAGTCCAACGGCGTTTATCATTCTTAATCCAGTAAACATTTTTGATGTTTGTCCCACATAAATTACAGCATTTGCCTGTATACAGTGATGGAGCTGTTTTATAACCCGCTGGAAAAGAGAATCGGGGCATTTTCTTAGATTTACTGCCATCGATTTGCACATCTTCCATTCCAAGAATTGGTAGTGCTTCCCAGTCCTTAGAGGGAGTACCAAGGTGTAATAAGTTCTGTTGTACCTTAGCTTGGTAATTCATACTTTAAACCTTTATAACTTATTGTGATTTAGAACACTTTCTGCATTGTCAAAGAAGAGTTGGCCCTACTCGGAGGGCCTTATTTGGGTTGTTACCTGCCTGGAATGGAAGATTTAGTAGGTATTAGCCAAAAGATAAATGGGGATAGGACTAAGGCACAATATGCTAAATAGAAAGTAGTCATTATTTTCTCCAGTTCGTTAACTTTATGTTTTAAACGTACTGAAAATGACTCGGTCTGCATCTTTAGTGGAAATGGAACTTGGCTGCCATTTCCAACTGAATGTTTAGTTCAAACTGGTTAGAGATATAGTTATTTGCTTCATTTCTTCTAGTGACACACTAGAAATTAAGCTTCAGTAGCTTGGATCGGCTTGATTAGCCAAAATGCAAATGGTGACAGTACCAGGGCGGAGTAAGCTAAAAAGAAAGTAGTCATCTTTGACACCATTTAGATCTTTAGTTGGTTGTAGGGCTCTCATCCCTTAGAAAGTCGTCTCCAATTCATCGTGAAGACGACATGCCGTATATTAGGGTTCGAACCTTTTGATAACCAGACTTTGGGGGTGAGGTTGCTGTATATATACAGCAAGGCTGTGGTTATGCTGCTCGACCACTATCAAACAGTGATATCAGGTCCAATTGTTGAGGATCGGAGGAGGGTTTGAGTACTTTAGCGTGATCTGGGAACCACTTCTCTACCAGTAAATTTATATAGTCGGCTTCAAATCTGTCATATAAGTGTATGGTGTCGGAATCCCGAACTTTTAAGATATTGCTAACTAATGCACCGACACTATCAATAATTTCACTGGGTCGCTGTTCGATATCCGCAATCAACTTATTTGAGTGTTCTTCCATTGCACCACAGTTGCTTATCCAAGCGTCGAACGTCTCTACCGCTGATACTTTAAATTCATCACTATTCAAAGTTTTCTTTGCTGCCTCTTCAGAGCGTAGGCAAATTACAGTGGTTGATATACTTACACCTTTGAAGGTACCTGGCTCAAAAAAGTTACCAGGGTTCATATCCTCAATGCTATCCAGCTGTGCCTGCTCAAATAACCAAGATCGATTTTTCCTACTTTTATGATCTAAAATCCACTCAGTAGGTACTACAGAAATCAAGATTCCATCTGACTTCAAGTATCTCTGAGCATGACGGAGATGCTTAATAAATACATCACCGCTAAATGGAGGATTCATCAATACTAGGTCGTAATCTGCTTTAGGTTCAGTATTAAGAAAATCTGCTTGAGAAATATTTAATCCAGCTTCCTGGCAAAAAATGACGTTTAATGGGTCTATATCATAACCGTCTATAACAAAATCCCGTTCCTCTTGCCTTCCGAAATCCATCAGCTGGCGAACGAGACTACCCTCACCTGCCGAGGGCTCTAATACGCGGATAGTCTTTCCAGAAGCGCCAATGTAGCTCAAAGGTGTGTATTCAGTGATGTACTGAAATACTTCAGCAGGTGTTGGATAGAATTGAAATTTGTTAATCTGGCGAGATCCTAGCGTAAGAACTCGATCAATTAAGGCTTTAGGACATTTTTTAAATTCAAAAACTTGCTGGCTTTTTCTCCAGACACCTCCAAGACGGTTTAATATGGATTTAACTTTGGCATAATCTTTCGTTGCCAATTCTGGAATTACTGAGATCGTTTTATCGTCAGTATTGATCAGAAGATCTTGTTCTATGGTTTTGAATAAGCTAAATGCCATAACACGTTGCTCCTAGTTAATTATGGGAGCAACGTATCAGGCTAGAATAATGCTGCATCTATTGAGGAAATCTTACGCACCACCAAATGTGATGCTATATGGTTTAAACAAGTGATGCTGTAGAGGAATTTATTGTGCTATTTGAGATGGTTGGTTTAGATCGTATATAAGTTTCACTAGATAAGGAACTACGCAACATTCTCCGTTTGAAATACTCATGAATGCCGTACTTTATCCCTATTCCAGCTTCCCTTGAACCAACATGATTGTCTCGCTCCCCGGAAGGGGATATTTCAGTGGATTTTGGATTATACTTTTTCACGATACCCTCTATTTGGTTCGCTTAATTACTCCCAAGGCTTAGTTTCTAAATTTGTCAGGATAGCGATAGCTATCAGCCTTTCTGAGTCAAGCTCGACTCATGATGATAGAGATTACTACGACGCTCTAGAATTAAAGCTGAAAGTCGACCTCGATCGAAAGAAGATAACATCTCTATCTTATCTACCATTAATCTATGTAAGTGGACATAGGGTTCACGTTGATTGAATTCCCTAAGTTCACTTTTTAGTAACACGGGCAAAAAGCGTTTGTTTTTTTCAGTCGCTGGATGTTTATCAGAAAGTGAAAATGCTTTCCCTGGAAGCAGTGGCTTACTTCTTACTGTCTCCTTGCCGTTGTTTACAGGTACAGTTATTAAATAAGGGACTCTCTTATCGAAGTACCAACCTGGATATATACGTATACCTGTTGGACTAATAGCATGTTTTGGAACCTGGCTGAATCGTTCAAGGCTTAGGGGTTTTGGCACTACGACGAGGGATACCGAGTCCTGTTTTACTGGCTCTATAGTATACTCACCGAAAACATGTTCCTGTGTTTGTGAATACGCACAAAGTGATTCATTTAAACTAGTAACAAACTTTAGCGCCATTGTCATGTTGCTTAGGTCACATATTTTCCATAGTGCTTCTGGCGCATGATTTGCAACCTTTGTTTCTTTTTCGCCGGTTAGTGTCCCAGGATTCGGATTCATAAATGCACCTTAAATTGATCTACAAGACCTAACAAAAAGTATTTTCTTTTTTACGCAAAGTAATCTGTGTTTAGTACTTCTTAATTAGGAGTTGTGTTTTTCGGTAAACAAAAAATAGAAGCTAAGGTGGGCGGATAAAAGTAAAATGTTTCGAAAAGTAGGAATATATTGTATCGTGCACGCATGGTGCATGTAGGGGAGACGGCAGATATGCCGTCTATAAGTCACTTCAGTTTGAAACCCGTTAATTCTTCATGTACTTCATCAACTTCATCATTCAGATCCGGCCTATGTCTTTTTAAATACTTTGCCATTCCAGTTCTACTGCAAGACAAGTCCATAACGCGGTAAACGTCGACGCGACGTAGGGAAGATACATCATTAGCCGCTACCCTGATGTAATTGTCAAATCGAAGGTTGCGCCTTTGGGAGGTGTCCTTTTCTTCCGCCTCTATTCTTGTTAGGTTCACATCTAGTTCTTCTATGGAAATCAACCTGTCGTGGTAGTCTTCGAGTGCCTTAAATCCTCTATCGGAACCAAGCGATTCAAAGATGGCTTCCGCTCTACTCTTTAAAGAACTTTCTTTTTTAGATTCAGGATGCATCACAATAAATAACTTTCCTTTACATAATTATTTTTAAGTCTACAAGTTTCTAGCCCCTAAAAATACCACTCATAGGGGCACACTGTATTAGCGATGATATTCACTCAGCGTTTTTCCCAGCTAAAGGCAGTTGAATTGCTTGTGTGTGGGCAAATAGATTTACACCTGCATGGAAGAATTTATCTCTTTCTTTGCTGGATACTGTTTTATAGGCTTCTTCATCAAAACCAACTTCGATGAATCCCTCACAATAATTGAACCAACGTAGGCCTGGTAACGTAAGAAAGAATTCAGCGTCCTCCTTGGTTAGCCTTCGAGGACTATTTTCATTACGCTTAATATAGCAACCTTCTTTACACTTGAATTTAGCGATATGCCCATGCGCACTTTCAAATAAATATACATCTGATTCCAATTCATAATTAGCTAAAACACTTTCCAACATATTGATAGCTTCTCTTTCCAACGAAGCCACAGATACAGATTCATCGTTTGGGATTATGTTAATTTCTTGCATTGCTAATCTACCTTGTGATTTCCGAAGACAGATGTAACGTATCAGTGAATGATCTAGGCTGCTTGAATCGTGGAAATGTCAAAGTTCCTACTGTAAACCAGGTATACGATAAATACCTTCACAGCGGTTATTTAGATAATAGCTGACTAGGGTTTTCCCTTTTTCACTCTACCAGTCAAATATTGGAAAGTGCGGCACCGCTTCCGCACAGCTATCGAGTTCTATCATTCGATAATTGGCTTTGTAAGCCCACTGAATTATATTCTCCATTGTTTCGCTGTTACCAAATCGTCCTCTATTTAGAGTCTCGTCCTCAAAGAGCTTCAGGAAAAATCCTGAGTCCCGTTGCATCACCATTTGATCTCCGTTATTTCCAGCCTCAATCAAGGTATCACGATCTTCTATCGACAAATGGCCGGTACTTATAGCAACCACTTTATAGTTCTCTTCTTGGCAATCTTTTTCTTCTGTCACTTGAAAATTACAAAGTAACCCCTGTAATTCGCTCCTGATTAAAGAAATAGATTCTGTTGATAGCTGCTCCATTGTTTCAGCTTCTTCAGAATCAAGATATTCATCTTCCCATCCTTGGGGGTCATAGTAAGACCAAATATTGCTGCATAGGCTGGGAAGGCACTCGTTTGGTCTAATACTTAATAGTGGAGAGCTATATTCATCGGAGAGATAGTTTTCTTTCGTATCAGTGTCATGAACCCAGTTCACCGAACCACCACAATGTTTGGCAACAACGTAACCAATATCAAGAAAAAATGCTTGGTGTTTTTGAGTAGATTCTAATTCACCGAGTACCTGAGGCTTCACTAAAAGTCCTGTGACTATTTCTGCTAATTCATGAGGGAGAATTTGCTTTGACATAATGACCTCACAAAAATGCAAGAGGCAGAGAATACCAACATACATTTCGTATTGTTTAGATAGGTTTTAGAGACATAAATGCCTTTAGGCATTAGAGATATTGGGCCTAAGGAACGATCCTAGCTCATGGAAAGGAATAAACATTCCTTAACGGCCCATATATTGCTAGTGGACGATACTATTCTTGTAAATTTGTGATTCTCACAATGATGTGGGGATTTGTCTGCATAGAAAATAATTCTGGTGCTGTCTGTTTGGTGAATACCAAGCGACATTTCTCTATAATAAAATCCCAATACACTTTAGGCATCACATTTTGGTCTGAACCTTCCCCACTCATACTTGGGTCAACAAATACAATAATGTCGGACCATTCTGTAGGAGCGGCTCCTTTTCTATGCCATGTCATAAGTGGATTACTTTCTTGATCCTGATTATTTAGCCACCTTAGGAAATCTGGGGCCTGGTACCATTCCGGCGCGTTTATTCTCAAAGTGCGGCAGTTTGTAACTTCTATTTCCATTTTTTCCTTCAACGTGTATTTATCTAGTGCTAGTTTTTTAATCGTTTTGAGCTGTTTGAGCACCGATTTACTGCTAAGAAATTAACTCTCCGCTTGCCAAGTGTCGAAACGGTATCCTAAAAAGTTGTCCTGTTTCTATTAGAGTTCCAACCCAACCTTTTCTTTTTTCTGCCTTCTTATCTAACCTATATTCCTTACCATAGATATTCCATATTTGCCCATTGGCATATTTAGGCCTGTTTCTCTTGTGTTCATGATAGGAATGTACTCGCTCACGCCATTCCTTTGCATATTTTGATTGAGAAGGAGATGCCAGATTTATAAAGGTGATTGGACAGTTAACATGCGTCGGCCCCATATCTTCGCATAAATCTTTATAACCCCATTTACCTTCCGACACTGAAATCAGTTCCAAAGAAATTGTTACTGTCCCATCTGGCCTCTCTAACAAACTCCAGTGATTATTCCCAACAAGACTATTCCTTAATAACTTATACCCTGGCGAGTAAAAACCATTTGTTTCTAAATGTTGTATCAGATCTTTTTTACTATCCCAGCCAAAAAGCCAACCCATATTTATATCTCGCTGTTTAATCGCTTACATTTCGAATACGTTTTGTAACGTAGCAGCACTATGGGATTATTCGATCTTGCTAGAATCGTATGGGTAGGGTTAACCCACTTAATAAAGGGAGCTTGCGATAGCAAGTTCCCGATACGTTAAACTGGTTTAACGGAACTAAGTATATCTCCTACTCAAGATATACTCAGTCACGTTCCAAGATTAATAGTTAACGATAGCCCACTCGGGAAGATCGACTTTTTGTATGGGGGTGTTTAACTCTAAGTATTCACTGAATACTTTAATCGCTGCTTGATGTCCACGGCAGAGAACAGCTCGGTAACCTTCTTTTGATAACCTAGTAAGCCAATCATGCTGTTCTGTTGATGGTTTTGCATTTGGGCAAAACTTTTTCATTTCAATCCGTAAACCATGGTAGTCCTGATTTACTTTATCCATGAGAAGATCAGGAAACCCATGCTTTGCTCCCTCCCCTCTCATTTGTCCCCCTACCCCAGCCGGACGATATCCGCCTAAAGGGATTGCAGTGGTCATTGTATAGGCCTCGGGTACAATACATTCCAGCCACAAGAGGGTTATGGCTTGTTCAATACGCTCATAAGGCTTTGGGTTTCCATCATCCGCTACTAGAGCCTTCAAGCCGAGATTAAGTGTTACGATAAGGGGCGAGCTCGGGCAACGTCTTGTGCCGAGCTCTAATGCATTGACTGTATGCTGCTGAAGGTTGTAGCCATGCGTTGCAGCATCGGTTGAACCTATGTTTTTTGTTCTACCTCTCGCGATCCGCTTTTGGTGGTCAAGAACTTGGGCTTCAGTGAGTCTAAGTGACATACGTTCAGCTCCCAGTATTTTCTTCTAAAAAAATACAGTTCCCAGGGTGGCGGGCATAATATGAATATGCATTGAATGGCATAATGAGGTGTTCATGCAATTCAGTATCACCTGGACCGTTGTGCCAATCATCAATTTTTTCCTCTAACGTTTTACGGCTTAATCGTATACATAAATACCCGTTGTCTATATGTACCGTGCTTGTTTCCTCAAATTTTATTATTTCAGCCACGTTATATGCTGGGCCAAGTTTGATCACCCCCAGGTCGGGAATTTGATCTTTAAGCTCAGAAATTATTTTGTAGCAATCTAACAGTGGAAAGGGCCCCCTATATAACTCACTTACAATAAACCCATCTTTTTCATGTTCTTCTTTTGTTTTATGGTTGATATCTGCAGTAGTTTCACTTGTATCGATCCAAACCCTAGCAGCACAACCAGCTGGAATTTTTGGAATTTTTTCGTCACCACTTCCGATATTTGCCGTTTTGACTGAACGTATCACCTGACCGTCCAGGCCTTTACTCAAAAGGTCCGTCACGGCTACTTCTACTGAAGTTCGAACGGGGAAAATCTTTGTCCTGTGAGAATCAACTTGAAACGTGGGTGTATATCGCTCAGTTTTTGTTTCACGTCGATGAGCTTGATAGACAAACTCGTAGTCATCATCTATGGGCAGGTCATAGTGTCTGCAGTACATGTATTCACCTACGGTCATTAGTTGGAGAGACCAACGTATCCGTGTGATAACAATCTGCAACTTAGTTGGAAATGTATCTTATTGGGCTAGATTTTCTCTAAGCGTCGCTCATCCGAGTTCACATTTTTCTGAGCTTTACTTAGGTAGTATTCATACTCTACATAATATTCTGAAACCGAGGAAAAATATTGCTTGTTCGATGCATTAATCATTTCTTCAAATACATCAAACCTATTACGTTCCTCTGGTGGAATTGCCACCTTAAGACGCCATAGAAATCCATTATTTGACCTTTCAAGGTACTGAATAGATTCTTTAACTTCGGCAATCTTCTTACACCTCTTATCTTGAAGGACTTGATGTCTTTTATAAGATGGGAGATAACGCCACAATCGATTCTCTAAATAGACTGCGACAAGATACCCGCAGAAAGTACCGCAGGCTAAAAATATGAGCGAATCTATTGTATTGGGAGTAAGGAAAGAGAGATAGCCAATCAAAGTACAAAAACCTAACCATATTGTATATCGAACTACTTTTGACCACTTTAGTAACCCTCTCCAGGCAGATTCTACATCTACCTCCTTTGGACAAGAGGTGAGACTGAACTTGGTTAAGTCAATTTCTTTAAGGGCATCTATGTCTTCACTTAAGATGCTGGGCCGCTTTTCCTGGGGCCAAAAATTATCAAGATTAATTACTCTGGGGGTGCCATTAATTGTAGGCGTACCACGTCTTAACTTTAACTCCTTTAGGCACGCGGTCATTTGAATTGTACTTTTGCTAAGTTCTTTCAGCTCAAAACCAAAGCCACTCCAAAATCCTTTTCTTCGCTCCTTGCATTGTGATTTTTCTGGCTCATTTATCGGGTCCCCAACGGAAGATAAATATCCATGCACTCGGATACTAGTTGCTTCATCAGAGCCATATTTAACTTCAAAGAAGGAGTAGATTGCTTGAAGACCCAGATTAAAAATCAGAGCTCCATATCCACCTTCCTGTAAACCCGAGCCGTACCCATTACCTACTAGATCAACAACCTTGACACTTTTCTCATGTTCGTAAATTTTCAAAAATAGAGAGACTTCATGTTGATCAGACGGGTAGTCAGGGTAGACCCTGATGATGATGAAGTTCCCGTTAAAGACGACTGTTATTCTGGACTTGCCAGAAATCCATTCCAGTCCTGCTTCTAAATACTTTTTAATTGCCATCCAGAGACCCAACCTTGCTTTCATGGTTTCTAGCTGGCTTTAACACCACTAAACCAAAACAAATCGAATAGCGTTTACACCAAATACTTTTCAATTACTACAGAACCCTTAAAACTGCCCCGCTGATCAATTATCGATGCGGGGCAGAGGCGTTAATATCTTGCTACAGTAAACTCATTTGGCGCGCAGACTCATTGACCAATGTGTACATATCAGTCACATCAGGGAGCGGAGTCAATTTAGACAGTAGAGGCCGACATATATCTCTAGCGATCAGCTGCCCTACCCCGCGACCATGGCCCCATAAAATTGATTGACCTAACCCTTCATGAGCTGTGGTAGCTGATACTCCTTGGATGAATGACTCAGGAATTCCTTTTGCCCGGCAGTGTTCTGTCGGGGTTAACAAGCGCTCTTTGCCATCCTCCCTTACAATCATACTTTCCGTCGATCGACGTTTGGAATAGTACCTGCCTATGCACTTAACAAAGGTTGAATCATCATCAACTAGATGACGCTGGAAGTTATTACCCTTTTGTTTATCCCTAACCGCTTTAGTTTTCAAAGAAGCATTGTCTGACCACGCTGGGTCATCGTCAGCGACATGCTCTTTAAGGTCTCCTAATATTTGGTAGCGACGCTTAAATGCTGGGATTTTGCTTGTATCTAGTTCTGGCAGCCCGGCAGATACAGCAATGCACCAGTCTCTAGTGCGTTGTTCAAATGAACCAGCCTGCTCCGAATCTAGAGCCAGTTGGTTTTTGTACACTCTGTACCCAAGCACCTCAAGCATGCCTTCGATTAGTGCATAGGTGGCTGAAAATGTCGCTTCTACGATATTCTCCAAGGCGATTACGCTTGGGTTAGCTTTATCGAGCGCTCTTATAAAACCAAAAATACTGGTGGCATCAGCGTGATCCTCAGTTACCTGTCTTTTGTTTTTAGCTTTTCCTGATTTTGAATGTAAGGTACAAGGCAATGAAACCTGGAGGATATCAACCGGTGATAATAGTTCAGGCTCTAGTTCCTCAAGGGTCGCCTCGAAGATAGTCGTGTTGTTATCAATCGCGTTATTATTGTCACTAGCAACCTGGAGATATTTTCTTTCTCTATCAACTATCCAGCTTACGGATGATTTTATTCCCTGCTCTCTTAAGCCTTCATGAATTGCAGCTGTAGCCACTCCGATACCAGAACATAGTGTTCCTTCTGTAAGCTTCCCTGCATTTAGGTTTTGTACAAACCTTTGTTCACGCTCTGTTTTTTTATTTACCAAGTGGTGTACAGATATACGTACAAACCCTACTGCAAAATCTACCCGCACGAGCTCTTTGCCTTGTGTAACATCTATAACATCTGCATTACAGATATCGACAACTGACTGGAAACCCTCACCTTTTTTCTTTCCAGAAACCCTACGATTACCTTCTTCATCTAGTGTTAGTTCAATAAGTCCTCGTTCAATATCGTAATCGGTACGGTAGGTAGCGCCTTTCACAAAGCCTGCTAGTTCAAGTCTCAGGCCTTGTAGCCAAATCCTTTTTTTCCCGCGATGGTCTGCCACTTTGGTATATGTGTGTTGTAGATATTTAGTCATTGTTTATCCCCCTACAAAGGTACGGCGATTTCCCGCCAGAAGAAATAAACGTATCGAATTTTCTCTTAATCGCAAATCGGAAGGAATCTGACTTGGCCACTTAATTATGAATCTAATTGGTATTCAACTGGCCGGCTAAAGGCGTGATGAAAAGCAAACTATCGAAAAGTCCAGTTTTTTCTGTTTTTTCAATATACAGCTGCATAGCATGGTTGCTGCTTTATTTGGCTATCTATTCGTTAACCTTAAAAGGACTAAAGTATGTTTAAAAATTTATCGGGTGAAGTAACTATTAGTTGGGGGGATAAAACGGTTACTAAGTCCTTGTCCCGTGCAATAGTACTGCTTTCATTAGTAGCTGTATGCTCTATTTTTTTCACAGCGCTAATGGGCTTTTTATTGTTCGGCTTCTCCGCTTCTACTTTCCTTGCTCTGCCTATATTATCGATTATCGGTTTAGGTGCTGCAGTTTATTTCGGCCGCGACTTCCTAACTGGTCTCATTTTTAAAGGGCAAGTTCAAGCAGAGTCTTCGCAGGAAAAAGAAATAGATAGTAGCCAAGCTAATGAATCCTAGCCCGGCTAACTCTCAGTTATCTCTATAGCAAAATCGCGTATGAGTTAAGATTGGGCATGTCCCAATCTTAACTATCAGATAAACGATGATATCTAACAGCCAATTTCCCCTCTCTGTAACACAATTCGGATAAAGGGTTTTCAAGAAATTTACTTCGCAACCCTATAGCCTGTGCGGCGGTACTTTCATCCACACCATTCTCCAGGAAAAACTCTTTCAGTTCTTCATCATCGCAAGTTTCATTATTAGCCAGTTGATCGGCTACCAACTCAAATTCTTTTCTGCGTCCCGGCCTGCAATCTAGAAATGCTTCGTGTGCTTCCTTTTCGGCTAAGGATTTCCAACCTTGTTTTTGGAGCATATTGACTTGGTTATTCATCTTTGTATCCCTTACTTGGTTTCAGATAGTAACGTACCCCCAGATTTGGACTTGTAAATTTTGCGGGAAATTATCTTCTTTACATTGTCTGATTCAGTTTTCTTTATATTTCACAGCCCTAAGGGCGAGTGATGTGGGGGTGAACGGGTCTTCACTACGGAATCAATGGGAGGAGTTAGAGTACGAGGGATGCAGGTTTTGCGTTCTTTGCGTTCGATTCTAGAGAGTGTTAAACCAATTTAACGAACCCTACTTACTAGGACACGGCTATTCTTTTACAAGCGTTAAACCAACTTAACAGTTAACTATGCATTCGACACCCTAGATATATCACTAAGCCCTGTTAAACCAGTTTAACGGCAGCATTCAAATTTGGCATTGAAGCAGTGTTAAACCAGTTTAACAAAGCGCCCCCACCCCCAATATTTAAGGTGGGTTCTATAACCGCGATATAACCTTTGGTCACTTTTGTGGGGCCGTTACTACCACTCTCGACTTTCCAAGATCCACTTTAGGTTTATCCAGGTGCTAGTTCGTTACTTGGTTGTTATACGGAGTGATCAAATCTCACTCAGGGCACGGCTTGTATCAGCGACCGATAAGTACCTCATCACTTTCCACTTTCTTATTTAATCCCCTGGCCCGGGACGCACTGTCCATTCCATATCCCGCTAGCACCTAAAATGTCTTAGGTGCGATCCTCTAGGCACTTTAGGTAACCAGGAGCCTCCACTAGATAGGCTTAAGTAGTGACCGTTCTGAGCTTGGGTGAACACTAAGTGTTAAGCTGGTTTAACACCAACAATGAAAGGACTGCGGGAATACTGGATAGAGACAATGGTAGTGACCATGACTATGACCGAACGACGTTGCGCGGCGTTGTGATCGCCGTCAAAAAGATTAGTGCTTAAAGCTAGAGCATGCATGTAGCGTAATTAGGTTAGGTAGTGACTATAACTCAATTTGGAAGTGACAAAGGCAAGGATATGGGGGAGGGGACTACTTCATGCTTGGCCGAAGGGTCAGTAAATAAGGACGGCCAAAGCAGAAAGGTCCGAAGGGTATCATAATGATGATTAAACGGGCTTAACGGTCTGCGCCACCCCCATCACACAGTTAAAAGTTTCAACTTCCAAACCCTAGGCTTCAGCGCAACACCAGTTCACTCTCAATCAAAGTCCTTTTTAGGAGATAAATCAGAAAGGATATGGTTGAGATGGTCGTGACCGTCGATAGTCAGTTGAATTGAACCTTTCCACCGGTTTTCATCAGAGGTACTAGCTCCAATTTTCTCAATCAGTCCAGAAAGCTCCGCAAGACTAAAAAATTTAACCCCTACTTTTCCTTTGTAACCCTTTCGTTTATCAACATCGATGGCAAAAGGGGACCCGAGAATATCTCCCATCATAGTTTCCAGGCGAAGATGATCCGCACCTTTGTCTATTTGGGCCTCGCCTACACCTACACCACCCTTCGGCTTCCAGTCGGGATGAATTCTTTTATATAAATCCCTCGTATCCCAGTTATGTTGAACTGCTAATTTTGCATAACGAATCTGTTCCTTGGGGGGTAACCGGCAAAGCATCTTGCCATGCTCATGTAGGAGCTGCCCCGTCTGTAAATACTGCCGTACTTGATCCACTAACTCAGTCAACTTCAAGCGGTTTGAAATTGTAGATCTTTGTAAATTTAGAGCTCTTGCCAATTCAGCATTACGCCAACCAAAATGTTTCAGTACGTCTTTATATGTTTCCGCTATCTGTATTGGCGTTAAATTGAAGTGGGTTGTTGCACGATCTATAGCAAACTTTACCGCCTCTTGATCTGAATACGAGTAGATGGTTAGGAGAGCTTGCCCCCTTGGTAAGATTTCCTGATAAGCCCTTAAGTACTCCACACCAAAAATCACCTCATAGTGATCCCTGTATGGCCTGGCGATAATCTCTCCCGCTGGTGCCATCAACTCTTTTGTCAGTTCCAAAAGACGGTCGTAAGTCAGACTATCAACCTGAACCTTAGACAGGTAGGGGGCAGGACGAACCATATCATAGTGTTGGTTCTCCCTTCTGGGGCCGGTACCTCTTTGGGGTGTAGGTGCTATTAGGCTCATTCGTATACTCTCCTTTTGTTTCTGCGCAGAAACAGCATTCAAGGATAATATCCTCTATGCCTAACTTCTCCAAGCAAAAATGTTTCTGCGCGGAAACACAGATTTACAGTGCCTGTCCCATTGATAGGTATGCGGAAACAAAAAGTGAGTTAAATCAATTAGTTCAAGAAAAAAGGGGCTCTATCTAGTAGCCAAGCTTGGTGTGTTAGGCACGAAAAACACCTTGCTCCTCATTTTCAAAATATGTTTCTGCGCAGAAACATATATTACTTAGTTTTACAGGAAAGCTAGTAGCCATCGGGGTTGCAGCCGTCTCCACGCTAACTTTGAAGGTGTAAAAAGGTACCCTAGGGCTGTGTCGGACAGAGGGGTATGTTTCTGCGCAGAAACAAAAGTACCTGGTTTTCAGATTATATGTGATAGAAGATACATGACGAAAACCGCACAAATATTTGAGCTTTACAGAGCAGAGGAGGATAGCAACCGGAGCGTCGTGCTGAAAAACGCACTAATCAGCTGTTAAACCAGTTTAACGGTTGGAATTCCAAGAACATCCACGGTGTTTTTATTACGGGGCAAGGAAGGGAAAAGGGAGGGGAGCCTGTAGTATCCCTCAAAGTGAATTCGGTAAGGGCACTAGGTCTTAATGATGGGTTTACAAATGATAAGGCTAATGGAAAACGACAAAACTAGCTCTACCTGTATAGCCATCTATAGCTCTATTTTCAGTAATAGGTTTTACTGTAACTCTCTCGAATGATGAGTTGAATCATGCTATCCCGAATCCCCAGTATATCGAAATCTCGCATATTCACTCTCATCCAAATCTGGACATCGAATAGGAATCGTTAAACTGGTTTAACACTTCAGAAAGGTACCTACAAGCTGATGACTTCTGCTTGAGTTATATAAAATGATTAAAAAAATATCGGGGTCAGCCCTAGACAACGCTAAGACATGCCAAAAACTATCTGATACCGATAAAGTGACCATCCTAAAATTGAGTGCTTATGACACCAGGTGGGTAGCAATCACGGAAATTTTAGAGGCTACTAGCGGCCTGAGATCCAAGGATGAAATCTTGAAATGGCTGAGGCGTCAATCAACGAATAAAATAATGATGCTCGGAGAAAAGAAACTAGCTGAGTTCACCGTAATAAAAACGTGGCTCTATGATCCATCCGACGAGGAAGTTTTTATTGTGATAGACCCTCACCTTTATACAACCTGTGATACCGCAGACTTATAGCACCCAAAGCCTCGGTCATTTCAGCGCATTAGAATATTAAATCTTAAGTGGGTTGATAATTTCTACATACCGATTCATCAGACACTTTCTGTATATTCCTGTCCCCGGGTTTCCGAGAACCAGGACAGGGAACCTAGATATCATTGATAAATTGTCTGTGCCCCAGGACGGTATCTGAAACAAGGCAGGGCAGGGCAAGGCAAGACGAGTCAAATTAAAGCCAGTTGGTCTTTAGCTGGCAACTCCATTCCATCATTCGAAGCATTCGATAAAGCGTCTACATCCGGCAGAGCACAACCTCTTAATTTCAAATAATCACGGGCGAGATTCTTAATACGGTTAACATCCGCTTGATACACTTTCTCCTTCATTCCTGGATCTTTAATACCTCGACTCTGACCTGCCTTTAGACCAAGGACGTCAATGAGGTGTGGGTCGGAACCAAAATTAGTTGCAACATAAAACGCAAAAACCTCATACAGTTGTCCATCACGATCAAGACGACCAATACACTGTTTATGAATTTCTGGTGACCAATCAAACTCCCCAAAAACAGCTGTTGAACAGCGATGCTGTATTCCATCAGCCCCGGCACCGGATCTTAAACTCATGATCAAAAGGTCAGATTTACCCTCGATGAAATCCTTCTTTGCTTTCTCCTTCTGAGTGGGCGATTCAGTACCGGTATAAAATAGCGGGTTCAAGTCCGCCAGCTCTTTGGCCCAAATACGGTAGACCTCTCTGTGCCATCCAAATAATAAAACAGGGGTGCCCGTTTCAATTAACATTCTGACATAACCTGCAGTCGCCTTAGCTTTTGCAATACCGGTCAACTCGCGAAGACGTAGATCAAACTCCCTTGCTGCCCGGCCTGCTTCTGCAAATCCGCTATTGAGAGTTCTGATCGCCAGTTGTTCAGCAAGCTCTTCACTTTCCTTAACCCCGTCTTGATCGGCTTCAACCCATTCAATATGAGGTGCAACTTGTTTAGCCTCTTGGCCTACATCAGCCTTAGTTCTTCTTAAAAACACCAGAGATTCTCTAAGATAGGTTCCGAGCGCGTCCGGGTCCTGAACAATTCCTCTTCTTCCATCAGAATCCGTACACCATTCGCGAAGGAAGTCCTGGCGTGATCCAAGCAAACCAGGCTTAATGAAACAATCAATGATGTTGAAAATCTCAATTCCGAAATTATATAAAGGTGTAGCAGAAAGCCCGACACGAATATCTATCGTCTGGATAATTTCAGAAGCTGCCTGACCTTTCGCCGAAGATGCTCCATTTCTTAAGTTCTGAATTTCATCAAAAACAATGGATTGAAGCCAACCAGTTGTAAGTACATCAACCCAGCCTGCCAACTGCGTATACTTAAAAATATAAATATCCGCATTAGGTAAATCATAAGGCCTAGTTCCCTTAGCAGCATGCACTCTCAAATTTATAAAAGAAGAAGCTTTCTGTATCCATTGAATTTGGTTATGAGGCTCCACCACAATAATCTGTGGTAAAGCATTAGTGAGCAAGGCAACACCGAGTCCTTCGTATGTCTTGCCGAGTCCAATATCATCAACTAAGAGTAACTGCCTTACTCTGTCTATGAAATCCAATGCCTGTAGTTGGTAATTACGATGCCTCTCACCAGGTAATAACCCAGGCCTTATAGTAGGTTCCCATTCAGGGAGGAGTATGCGTTCAGCCTCAGCTTGCTCCGCATAAAAAGCCGAAGCGTGGCCTTCTAGAAGGTCCGCATCATCACCTCTGACACACAGAGGGTATCGCTTTAAAAACCATTGAAGGTCAGCAGCGGTATCAACATTCGCATTAAGATTAAATGGCCCAGAGGAATGTTTAGGCACACGAGGGAAAAGTTGCTTAAACCGAAGAGCGACGTGAGGTTCGAGTTTATCGATAATCCAATGCCCACTTTCCGATGAAAAAAATAGATTGCCATAGGTGCGTGAAGTCATAGAAAGCCTAACCCCATTTGATAAATTCGAACTGGGCATCCGTTAATCGCTTCGGGTAAACCCTGGACCTTACCTGTAGCGAGTAGAAGCCCCTCAACATCAGGGTGGGCGCAATATCGCTCCACCTGGCGATAAACTCGGCGTTTACTCCAGTTCTTTCCAGCCTTAACCTCTAATACCAGCTTCGAGTTTGGGAAATAGAAATCTGTTACCTCGGCGCCACTAAGGCTATGCTCCCGAAAGTATTTAATATCTCTCGCAGTCAAGAACTTCTCTATCTGATTTTGACAAATTAATTCGTCTGAATAATCAAAGCGCCCTTCTCTAAGAAAGAGTCCATACAGAGCATCGAGGGCAGTAGCTTTAACCACAGGCATTATTGAAACCACCGCCGAAGACATTTCCTCTTTTACCTAAAACCCTCTGAATACCTCTAAGACTCTTAATTCGTGAATTAAGGAAGTTAAATTTCCTTTGCCGGGCAAAGCCTTCCATCGCCCGGATGGTGGCCTCTAACCCAAAGGACTCCGCGCACATGTTAAACCTCAAGAATTGCTCATCTTTGATATAAAACTGAACGTCAGTACGAGGAGCCATAAATACATTACTCTCTGCTCTATTCAAGAAGCCGAGATACCTCCATTCCCCACCTCTGTAATCTGAACTCATCGAAGCCGCTTTTAAAAAAATTGCCTGTTCAAACTGGAGCTGTTCAGACTCTGAACCAATCCAGCGAAGCGGGTTCTCGGTACCATCAATTTCTAAGATCTTCATGTCCATTCCCTTATGACATAGTTGCTAATATCGGCTCCATTTCTGGATGGGCTAAGGCCGAACTGTAAAGTGCCTCAAAGCCATCCGAGAAATCACGAAACCGGCTATCAGTTTTAAGAAAATCCTGTAAAAACAAGGTGACAGAAATCCCCAAAGCCTCGACTGATATTTTGTAAGTTCTAGGATTAAGATGTGGACGAACGGTCACAAAATCCAGAAAGGGTTGTTCTACAACGGGTCTATAAAAAGCTGCTCCTTCATTCGTTTCAGCTTCTTCCCAAGACTTAACCGTAGGCCCATTCACAACAAGTCGATTTGTAATAATAAATGCTATATTCTCAACCGATGCCCGTCTCCGGTCACAAACTAATTTTGAAGCCACAATCCCTCTCCATGAGTACGGTGGTTCCCCACCTGCAAAAACATATAGTGGGAATTAACGATCTATATCAGCGAACTTAAAAGTTCTACATATAAACCGTTTGATCCCCCTTTAAATGACAAAGTAATGCAACATGCATAAACGTCAAATCAACGAGAAAGTCTTAAGCTACTTAGAAACCAAGGAAGAAATTGCTTTAAATGGGTCCATGATGTCCAGATAGCAGAATCCAAATTGCCACAAATTTAAAGCGATAACCCATTCATCAGTATTCATGTTCAAATATCTGGAGATGTGGGATTGGTGCAACACTCTTTAGAAAAAGTATTCTGCTGCAATCATAGTTAAAGGCTACATCGCAAAGACGTATAAAATGCTTTGTAAAAAAACCACCTTGTAAAAAAATACATTTAGCATCGGCTGAAAGCTCCACTTTCCAACCTCCAGGCCATGGAGAAACCGTTATAGGGACAACCTGAACAAGACTTGGGCCAGAATTAAATAAGCATATTTCTTTCAAAATATCAGAGTCATCAGGATGCAAATGCGCAAATGAAAAATGAATTTCTTTGACAATTTGGCTTTTAGGAACTTCCAGCTCAACCTCTTTTCGAATCACCGAATTCATAACTCCTTACTCCCCATGCAAGATGTGATTATTAGGTAGTTCTTTACAAGTAAGCGGTAAGGTCTCCAAATACGCTACAAAAAAAATGATATTTAATGATACAGCCATATAACCCGCAATTAAGATGCGCGTTGGGTGTGCTCACCACCTTCAACTATTGAATGGTAGGCAGTTTCCATTTCAATTAACTTTGATTTCTCGGCAAAAGTAATTTCACGAAAAAGTCGATCTAAGACATGGATATTCCCTAAAAATCTATCAACCATTGCATCGTCAGGCACAGCCCCTAGAACTAATTGCAAGTACGTCTTTACTTTTGCTCGATTTGAGGGGCTATAACTAAGACTAAGTTCTCGTGAGGCCATATATTTTTCCCAAAGTAATTTCAATGTAGGAGATGAGCTACCGTCCCAGATACTATTGGCACAACTGATCTCAAGTAACAGGCCGCATTCTCAATAAGAAGTGGCATTGAGGTAGGGTTGTTCTGTAACATTTTTTTTGGAATACGTTCTGGAACCTGAACTGGTGGAACGCCGGCAGCAATTAATTCCGCCACCTCAACCACTACCGCAGGTTTACCTGTACGAAGTATCTCAAAGCACTCTAAATAAAAAGATTCAGAATTCATCATAGTCTCCACTTAATTGTTGTAACTCTTCCAGAAAAGAGTATTTAAAAGGACCACACAAAATGAACGATGAACCACAGACAAACTAAAAGGTGGGAGACTTTTGGTACGCAAAGGAGCAGCAATACAGAATCGCGAACTAAAATTCGTTTGATTCATAAAAACAAGAACCTTTAACACCCTTCCGGTACGGTGGTCTCCCACACGTTTAAAAGCGTAACATGTTGCGCTTCACTGTCAAATACCTCCACCACCCACTAAATAGAAATTAGGCGTTATGTATCCCGTGAAAATAGACGATTAAAATTCGACGCTTCACCATTAATCGACCTCTCACATCTTTTCAAAAGTTCTTTTGCATATAGCTATGTATCACTAGAGTGACGTAAATCAATTTTCACACAGTCAATGCTCTGCAGATAACCCAGCCATTTATTAAAAGGCATCTCAGAGACTTCCCCTCCTTCTACAACAACAGCATGAAATTCTAAAAAAGGGAAACCAACATCACACTTCTGAAAGAACAAACTCCAGCTTTCATCTCTAATGCAACGCAGTACCGGCTCCATTTCATATCGACAGTAATTTATTAAATACTGATTCAGTAAACACAGTTCAATATGGGTCATAAATACTCACCTCTAATTAATTTGAAACAACATACCAAAGCAAGAGAAATAAGCATGAAAGAAAGGAAATGCGTAATATTCCACCCAATTAACCCAATTAAAAATTGCCGATAGGCAATCTGCGGCGGAGCAGCTGAAAGGAGGCTGGAGATAAACCTCCAGCCGATAAATAGACCTAATGAAAAATTTCTGTTATCTCCATTGAAGCGTCAGGAGTAAAAGTTATGTGGTATTCCTTGTTTTCTAACTCATTGGCGAGCACCTTAATTTCTGCATCATGCTCGCTAATAATATTTAGTAGTAGATCGCTAATACTCCCCCCTCGTTTAATATGAGTGACGGACCATAGTTCTTTTACTATTTGTGAGAGGTATTCTTCATCCACCTCAAACTCCCAATGACCTTTGTTTACATTAACTGTTTGGCGACAGACAGATTCAATTGACGTGCATTTCGAAGGTATATAGATAGCACTTGCAAAACTAATAGCTACTGTCTCAGAGGTGACAGAACCTAGATTAACTGGCTCACCATTTTTATTCGTTAGCCCATCTACCGTGAGTTCATAACTGTCACAAAGAACTACTTGCTTATTAAAAAAACCTGCTGTTGATACTGTAAATTCTCTTACATCACCTTTAGGTAATAATGTTGAGCCGATCTCATCATTATTATTCCATTTAACTAATTTATCTTGTAACCAATGATTGAAAGGTATATCGCGAGGATCGAGATATAGATCACTGAGCAAATGGGCATAATTACCAAATATGAAAGAATCAGCGTCATACTCATCAAAAACACACTCTGAGTTCAATTCAAATACATATCTATCCAAAAAATCTTTAGGTGTATAAAGCTCTATTGAATTCCCGTTATAGACTTCGCCATTACTAAACTTATCGTCATAGCCCTCAAAAGGTATAGTCCCAGGTGTAAAGAATAAAAAGCTTGGAGCCGGTGCCTTCTCAATAAGCTCGGGAGCAAAAGCATTTGCTTCAAACCAATGATGCTTAGAAAATTCATCGAGTCCGACCTGTTTATGCTTATCTTCAAGTTGTTGTCGGTAAACTTCCTTTAGGATCTCCTTAGCTCTCTTTTGAATAGATGAGACATCCCCAACTAGACAATCCCTATCGGGGACACGGGCTCTATATTTTTCAGGTCTTAAATGTATCCATGCATTAGGAATACTGGCTGAATCCTTCAGCTTAAAACCTTGTAAAATATAACCTACGTTGAAACCCCTTATAGATGATCGACTAACAGAATCATTTAAATCCGGCTTTACTAATGTAAGATGACCAAGCTCAGTTTCAATGAAATTTCTATCAGAATCTAATGCTAGAGGTCTTGAGATAATCTCATTGTTTAGAATGATTGGAATGGAGAAAGCCTCAAAAGTAGATTTTACTGAGTGAAGTATCTGATCAATATTGATCTCTGCTTTTAGTTTAAGCATGATGATGGAACCAGTGATTTCATCATCCAGTTTTTCCCGCTCTACATCATCACCCCCAAGTAGAGCTTCCGTAAAAAAGTGCACTTGATATTCGCCGGACCTAATACAAATCTCTGAAGCAGAATAAAGGCATGCTGCACAGCCAATACCAAAAGGATTTTGCGTTTGTATTACCTCTTTACCCCATCCACTTTGGCCGACAGTAAAGAATGACTCCCAGCCAGTTTCTGAGAAACCAACCCCATTATCGGTAATAATCAAGATCCTTTCCGATTCGAGATAATCTATACTGACCTGAGAAGCACCAGCTCTCTGAGCATTTTGACAAAGCTCGGTGAGAAAGGTTATGTCGCTGGTGAAAGTATCCGCCAATGTACGCTTTATACCTTCTGCTGAAACTGTAAATTGATACTTCATTATCAATTTCTCTTACTTGCTAAATGAGCTTATGAACGTAAAGCAACTTGCTATTAGAAGTGATTTAGCTGGGAACGGGCATAGACCACTTTATGAGAGTGGGCCCGATAGGGGCCGCGATAGGTGCCGTATTTGAAGTAAAAGAAGTGGAACTTACAAATAGGGCAGGGAACCCTGCCCAAATAGCAACTTACCTATCAGGTATTACAGTCCCCTCTCCAGAATAGGAGTAGCCCCCATCTCCGTCATGGCACTGTATGCGATTTCCATCTAGATCACTTACTTGAAAAGAGAAATCTTCTAAACATTTAACAGAAATAGAAGTGTGGAAAATATCTAAAGCAACATTAGCAAGAGATTGCCCATCTATATCATCAGGTACTGAAACAGAATAAGTTCCAGCCACATCTTTGTCCAAAAAGTGCAGTTCATTAGATAGGGCTTTAGCTTCGACCTTTAAGGTTATCATTGTCCTACTCCCTTTTTAGAATACATGTATTGATTACTCTCAGTGAAAATAACTGCATTAGGTCCTACGTGATCCATGAACTGCCACCAAGCCGGTAAAGTTTCTACAAAAATGGGCTCATGCTTATCTGCATATCCATTATTACCGCTGATATGTACCTCAATACAATGTGGGTGGGACAATAGCTCTACGAGAAGCTCAAGATCCCAATATCTTTCCTTTGTAGCAACTATATTTAGATGACTCATATCCAAAGCATAAAAGACACCAGAAAGCATGAGTTTTTTATACTCTTCCCAGGTGGATACTAGAAGCCTATTCCCTTTCGCAGGATAAAGCCCTTCAACTGCAACTGGACAGTCAAATAGGTCCTGGATATAAAATACATTACTAATCATGCTTTCAAGAGTGCTTTCACTTCTTCGCCCTGAGTGTAGAGAGTAAGCAGGAGCATTAACAAACTTCGACAATTCAGACATCTCTTGAAAATAGGACCGGCTTGCCTCAAAAGGCGTAGAGGCATCATAACGCCGGTAACCATTGACCGAGAGCCTACAGGTAGCATGTAAGCGAAACTGACTATCGTTAAAACGCGTCTTTAAGAGATTAAGGCCCTCGATGGACAATTTTCCATGGTTTTGAGGGCATAGTTGTACGTGTGCAATTGATACCGACTGTCCAGCATCGATGACTTTATTTGACGCCAACTTCGATAGAGCCGAATCATAGCTGTCTCCAGGGAACATAGCTGTCGCAGCATGTAGTTTCATTCTATGTCCTCATTAATACCAATATTAAATAATTCCGAATGTATGCCGTTATACATCATTAACCTAGTGAGTGATTCCACTAGTTTGAAAACCTGGTTAGTAACGAAGTCAGTACCAAGAATCTCAGATAAATTCTCAAATTCCTCACCTCCAAATTCACCTTTATCATTCAGTAAATCACTGTCAGCTAAAAAGCCCTCAGAGCTATAATGGTACGGGTATTCATTAATTCTCGAAATGAATGTAACCACGGATAAGTAAGTAAAATAATTTCCACCATCGTCATATGATGAATCTGTTTCAATTTGTATTTCAACAAGAGATGGACACAAACTTCTGAGAGCATTCTTAGTCGCTAAGTAGCACCACTCTTGGGCAGATTCAGCTAAGAATTCTGATACCGACTGCATGCAAGCTTTTGAAAATTGGTCGCCAAAGAGAGAAAAAGTTTCTGTCTTAAAATTTGTAAAGAGGTAATCTATATTGAACAGATAACGATCAACATATGATTTTCGCCTCTGCCCTATCAATTTACGCTTAGAATTTTCATCCAAGTTGGGAAGTACAAATAGGCTTACTGCGGCATCATAATTATCGTCACAGTAGCCAGGCATATCTAGGCCCAACTCAATAAAGCAATAGCTAGTGTTATTTTTCTCTACCTCTTCTGCTAGTACAAAATAGTAGATGCCAGACGCTTTCCCCTCTTCATCGTCTATAACCAATTCTTCCTCAAGAATAGAATCGGGAATAGAGGAAGCTATGTCTCGTGTGAAATGTTCGAGTTCAAGGCACTCGTCATCTACAATTTGAAATTCAAGGTCAGAGTCGACATTCAATTTACAGTAGATACAATAAGCAGCCATAATTAGGATTCTTAGCGTCGACAACTTATTTTCATTATATGGACTAGTGATATCAAACATTGAAATTCGATATTCATGCTCTTTCTCCGGAATAGAGAAAGTTGCATAGGAAGCTAAATCTAAGTTGCGGACCTCTAAACAAACATTACCAATTAAAAGGCGATAAGAAACTGTGTTGTTACATGGAACTAGCGAAACTTGCCGGAAGATACTAGGCAAAGTAGTGCCTGTTATTAACTCCTGAACCATTAAAAGACCTCGTTGACTGTTGTTGGAACAGGCAGTCAACGTAACCAAATATATGGAACATCCAAACTGGCTTGAAGCTTCCTATAAGAGGCCACTTGATGAGAGCGACTCCGATAGGAGTCGCGATAGAAAAGACAAAAACGGATCCAGGATCTTAAACCTAGGAACAGTGAGCAAAGTGTTGATCTTGAATAGAATTATTGCGAGAACGCCGAATCAAGTTTACATTTTTTGCTTCAAGCCCTTTGTCAGTAGCTTCTACTTCAAAGCGAACACGAACACCACTTTTTAAAAACTTGCAATTCCTTAATTCAGCAGCATGAACGTAAATGTCGGGCCCACTTCCATTGCGAATAAAACCAAATTTCCGTGAATCGTTATATCGCTTAACTTCTCCTGTAATCATATTCCAGTCCTTATCTTAAGAGTGTTTCGGTCGCTTCTGTTCTAATTCTAGAGTGCTGGCTTGTAGATTTTATATCTATGTCCGCATCATCCTGAGTGTGAGCTAGCAGAGCTTCACAACATTCACGTATCGAATTGCTTTCTGAGGGAATCGATATTCCTCCAGGTAGAACATTACCTTTATCACTAACTACTCGAAGATTTAAATATTTACCACACTCAGACTGGATAATTTCTAGTTTATCGGAGGTTACCTCATTACCATTTGAGGGAATTGAAATAGAATCCCAAACATCTATACTTGAAGTATCCTGAGTATGGGTCAATAAAGCTTCACAGCATTCGCATATGAAATTTCCGTTCAAGGGAATCAATATCCCTCCAGGTAGAACATTACCTTGATCGGTTACTATGTGAAGCTTTAGATGTTCACCGCATTCTGATTTGTTAATTTCAAGTCCAACAGCATTTACTCTAATACTGCTTAGGCCTGAGGGTATCGAAATTGAACCCCAGAAATGAATTCTATTTGTCTTCACTAAAACAGCCTCTCTTATTTCTAAATACCTATCCGACTACAACAAGATTGTGGTTAAAAAACATTCAGTTACGTAAAGCTAATGAACTCCAAACAGATCAAACCTAATTCACAAGGTTTTCCACAATAATTGTGGATAAACCTAATCTGGGTGTCTGGGCGTTACTAGTTTATAAATTTGTATTCGCTAGCAATTCCTCTTTACTTTCTGAGCGGTATGTGTAGCAACCTTTTAAAGATGTAAAAAGGAAAGTTAGAGCCATCAAAGACATTTCAAAGTGTTCATAGTAGAGATTGAAAATTAGTAAGCAGATATTTGACAACGTGTAAAGAATGTGTGCCTTAAATGCATGAACTGGACTTTTTGATAGAAGGTATGCTGCACGCCAGGCTATTAACCAAGTAATCAAACCAATTACCCTCATGTTATCTTCTTGATAGTAATTGATAATATCTGCAATTAGGTTCTCTATATTCATGTAATATCACCAGAGGACTAGCTGAGATTACATCTCAGGGTTAATATTTAATGCCTTAACATTCTTCAGGAGCTCCACCTTTTTCTCCTGGTAACTAATGTCGTACCCTTGAATCAATGTCTCTTTTGCTAAATCCGCAATTCTCTCCCAATCCCAGCTAAATTGAATGGAAAATTCAGGTTGAAAATATTGTTCTCGAGCAGGTGCATAATCAACCATCTCACATCTCTTCCGAAATGCGCCTATCACGCTACCAACAAATGGAGAACTTAATCCGCCGTCCATCCATCCGAATGAGATCCACTCTTCTGATTTAGGGTTAATTTGAATATGGTGTTTTAACCTTATGATTCCACGTTGAATTGCAACATCAATTATAGGGGCAAAGAATTTAACTGGAGCCCCCATTGGTAAGGGGGTGATTTCGGGGATTCCTACGGTATGATAAAAAGTTACATCTTGATTTTGGTTGCTCATTGCTGATCTCCTGTATGAGAATGAGACCAACGTATCTGGAGTAAATCACTTAGCAAATTTGCTAGAAACTATAGAACCCCAAAATCCCACTTAATGAAATTTTTACCTGAGAAGGCAGCGACGCCTTCCCAGGTAAAACTCTACATTTAATTTATTATGCAGCGGTACTCTGTGAAGTTTCAGGCTCAGGAGTTCCTTGCTGGCGACCATTAATAATTTTTTTATAGATCTCCTCACGATGCACTGGAACAGACCTCGGAGCATCGATGGCTAAGCGAACTTGATTTCCTTGAACCCCCGCTACTGACACAGTGATATCATCACCAATCATTAAAGTTTCACCTATACGTCTTGTAAGTATCAACATACTGCCTCCATTCATTATGGTTTTGAGAAAATTATGTCCGCATATTGCGTCTATGAATTGAGTTTACGCCAACTATCTCGGCATCGACTCGGTCAGAGATAGATTTTTGTAGTGCTTCAAATTTTGCTGTTTCGGGAGAACCCGATGGATATGGAGATTTCAGATCTTGAATCGCCGGGAGAATAGCTTTACGTATTTCATCCTGATTCACATTAAACTTTTTCATCTCATCAGCTTTATCGACAGCTGTCTGCATGATCTTTCTCATTTCAACTTCTAATTGATCATGAGAACTCAAGGAACGAGTGGGAGATGATAGGGCCTGCGCATGTGTTTCTAGGGTCCTTTGGGTAGAGGTTTCTATGTTGCTTTGTGTATCTCGCCTCCAGCTTGAAAGGCGATCTTTGATGTCCAAATTATTATTTATGATATTCCGGCCTTCATCTACGCCCATAACTTCCTCCGTCCCTTGTTATGCTGAACTCACCACTGTCAGCAACATACTCCGTCTGAGCAAAGTGCCAAATTAGGTGGAAAGTAAACATCTGTCGTAAAAACACGGCTCAAGTATATGTACATGGCAACTATTCAACACGAAAAAATAGAAGAAAAAGAAAAAAACGCATCATAAAAAAGGCATACGTGCAGCATTAATGCATGATGCAGATTTATATAGGCAGCGGTATTGCGCGAAGCCTATCTTTAAGACAACACACTACTATTTAAGCAATTATGCTGAATTGCGTTTTTCAGTTAAATCTGTTCCAGAGATGATTCCCGGCAGTTGCTTGATTTTTGAAAGTGCCGTCTCCCGCTCCTGATCACTAAGTGTTACAGTTTCGACCTTACTCATATCAACAAGTGAAGATGGATCAAATTTATAATCATGCTCATCAGGTACAGGATCTTTTTGAATTGATTTATTATTTCTTGTTTGATCACAAGGAAGTGCACCTAGTTCATGCAGTTGTTCCTTCAGATAATCAATTGTCATACCTAGATCTAGAAACCTGCATCCGTTTTTAAATGTACCGGAATTACTTTTTTTCATCTCAATCTCAAAACGTTGAATAGTTGCTTCAATATTCTCAACATCAACATCTTCAGATTTCTCAATCCAATCTTTTGCTCTATCCAAATATGTCCTGGTCATAATCTTTGCACCAATGATCAATGATTCATGTATCGAAAGTAACGCATAAAGCATGAGTGTCAATTACTCTGGAAATCATCACACTTCTTTGTACTTCAAAAGTATTTGGGAATTTCTGTTAGAAACTTTCAAAAAGTGAATTTTTTAATTGCCTATCAATAAGCCCTGATTAACATGTAGTAGAGTGGCTTCTAAAGCGAACTACTTACATAAATTACAACGATTAATCCACTAAATGTTTATTTAGGAAGAGACTTTTCTTAATGGAAGAAACATCCGAAAGGAAACGTTGGTATCTACAGGAGAATAGGGATCTAATATGGGATATAGACGACTTCCAAAAGAAGCATATGGCATTGGAGTTTGTACTGAAATTTGAATGCCGACTGTGTGTATATTCACCTGGACTATCCCAGTTGTACGGTACTTATACCATCAATGTAACTGGAGTTAGATCTGAGACATTGGTTGTCTTACCGGAAATTTATGGTACTGAGAAATTCATAGGAGTTAATGAAGAGTCAATTAAACCAACAGGTATCTACATTCACCCAGGATGGCTATTTAATTTGGATTATAACCACATGATGACTATTCCTATCAAACATCGTGGGAGATTCATGAGGTCACGGCCAATACCTTTGGCTCAAGGATTTGCAATGGTTAATAATCAGTTACGGCGATCACAGTTTTTACCAGTATTAGTGAATGGCTCTTTAAGAGAGTATCGAAGAACCGCACCATTCCTTCATCTGTATAGAGTTGATCTTGAGGCTCTTAATAGATCGAGATTTCACAAAGAGCAAATTAGGGAGATCATTGGTAAAAAATTAACAAATATTTTACCGATTAATAATAATGATGCGGCAGAACTTTATGAAGTTAACAATAATGATAAAAGATAGGCCTTGCGGGCACCATGATAGGGCTGAGTAAATCTTCAATTTGAGTTGATCTATTTCTGGCAAAGGCCTCTTGAAGTTGGTGACGATTATATTCACTCATTTTCATTCCTTCACAAATTCGCTGAAAAATTCGCGAAATACTTTGATGGGTTGGTTTTGTAATACTTAACTCAGCACAGACGTCTGAAATATAGTTTAGATCATGATCAGAAGTCAGACTATAGTGCAGGTGTATAGCAGAAATGGCTATAAATAAAGTTTGTACGCCATTGACGTTTAAGGAAGGTTGGGCCCCTGGATTGCTAGAAAGCCTTTTGTTAAAGAGTTTAACTAAAGCTTCAACCTTAATAATGGTCTCATGCTTTGACTCACCATCTATATCAAGCTTGGTGGCCAATTCTTTTATAAAGGAAGGCAAAAGATCAAGGGCGAGCATTGTTTGGTAATTCCGGAGCGCAATAAGCAAAGTTGCTATGAGATTTTTCGTAGTGTCCATGGCAAATGATTGGGTGTCGATGTAATATTTAAAGCGTAACATGTTACACATTAAAGGCAAGAAGCAGATTGGCTAAACGGTGTAGTTTAGTCTTTAGCCCTAATTGTTTAGTCGATCTGCTTAATTTATTTGCTGCTAGCTAGTTAGCTAGATAATGTAATTGGGTCCAGAGCTACAGCGAAAAATATGAGGAATATTGTGATTCACAATATATTACCACTGTAATGCTCCTCCAGTTTGATACTCAATTACACGTGTTTCAAAAAAATTCCGGTCTTTGCGTAGATCTATCATTTCAGACATCCAGGGAAATGGATTATTTTTACCCGGGAAATGCTCTTTTAATCCTAATTGGTTAAGTCGACGATTTGCTATGAACTGAAGGTATTCTTCCATCATCATAGCATTCATCCCAAGAATTCCACGAGGCATAGTGTCTCTCGCATATTCTATTTCGAGCTCCATACCTTCCAGAATCATTTGAATTACTTCTTCTTGGAAGCTATCAGTCCAAAGATGAGGGTTTTCTAATTTTATTTGATTGATTATGTCAATACCGAAATTCAAATGCATTGATTCATCACGAAGAATGTATTGGAACTGCTCAGCAACCCCGCTCATTTTGTTACGTCGGCCCATAGAAAGAATCTGGCTAAAGCCGCAGTAGAAAAAGATTCCTTCAGTCACCACATAAAAAGCTATAAGATTTCGTAGAAGTTCTTGATCAGTTTCGTTTGAGCCTGTTTTAAAGTTTGGGTCGCTGATGGATTTTGTATGGGAAAGACTCCAAGCTGCTTTCTTCGCTACTGCTGGTACCTCTCGATACATATTGAAAACTTCACCTTCGTCCATTCCAAGTGACTCAACACAATATTGATAGGCATGCGTATGAATTGCCTCTTCAAAGGCTTGACGGAGTAGGTATTGGCGACACTCAGGGTTGGTTATTAAGCGATAAATAGCTAAAACAAGATTATTAGCAACCAGTGAATCTGCAGAGGAAAAGTAACCGAGGCTGCGTTTAATAATCAATCGCTCATCATCTGATAGTCCACCGGAGTCTCGCCATAGAGTAATATCTCTTGCCATTGAAATTTCTTGAGGCATCCAATGGTTTGCACAGGCATCTAGATATTTTTGCCAGGCCCAGTCGTATTTGAAGGGAACTAGCTGGTTTAGGTCTGCCCTGCAGTTGATCATACGTTTATCATCAACCTGTATCCGGGCAGCACCCATTTCAAGCTCTTTTATACCCTGCTCAATATCCAACGAGTCTAGGTTTTTTCTGGCCAGCTCAAGAGCCCCAGGTTTATCAGAACCTTTAGATGTTACATCTTCACTGATATTTTTATCCCAATTCAACATGAAATACCCTCCACAGATTAAAGACACAGTGAAAGGAAGTTACTATAGTTATTTATGTTTAATAAAGAAGGCAGGAGATATCGCTACAAATATGTAGCAGGTCGACATATGTGAAACATAGTTAGCTATTTGTTGGGAGGGTAGTGCTGTATAAAAGGAGCAGCTTTGGGGGTTTCTGTTATTTTTATTTGCCAGCCCCATCAGTCACTATTACTATCTAATCGAGTTCGAGTTGGCCCTGCCTTTTATTGGATTTGAGCAATCGGTTATGGATAGATTTGTCACCTATTATTGGATCACTTTTATCTCGGTAGGCGTTGAAAATAAATTCATTAGCCATATCGGGCTCCATCTTTACTACATATCCGAAGAGCTTGATGATGTTAAACCCATCGTTATTCCAGGGTTCATTGGATTTTTCCTGATGATTTTTAAGTGCCATCAGAAATCTATCTCTGAAATTATCATAGCGGGCGCTGGGGATCATATACCGCTGGAGGTCTGGAAGAGTAATATTTACGCTTCTATTCCCGTGACGCTTAACATGAATGCAGCACCAAGTATAAAAAATATGGATCAACCCAGAAGAAACAGTGAGGATATCTTTGTTATCAATAAAAGTTGAGATGACATTTACATCGGCAATGTCTTGAAAGGTTTTTGAATGTAACGCAATCCTATACCAACGAGGACGTCTGATAGATCCACCCCCATATTCTCGATCAATCGATGAATCTAATTCTGTAAGGAAGCGAAAGTTTAAATCATCAGCACCAGGAGTAATTCCGAATTGTGCAGCAAATTTGTGCCCCGTCTCACTATCAGAATCAATAAGTACATTGAAATTTGTACTATATAACCGCTTCATAGAGTCTCGAACGGTATCACGATTTGCACCAGAACCATCGAGCCCCATGATTCTGCACAAATCAACAATATCTATGTAAAACTCATTTTTTATCTCTTTGCTGAGATCCATTCGTTCAGAAATTTGCAAGCAAACCATAGTGATTATTGCGCGGATAGTACGCTGGTCATCAACGTGGCAAATTTCACTGTCAGTCTGGCTCGACGTTACAATTTCTATTTGGTCACTACCAAAACGATAAATAGTGGAAAAGTGTTGATTTCTTCGAGGATCGGTCCGCGACGAACGCATACACGAACCAAACACTCCATTCCAAAGTCTTTCGGATCGAGCAAGGCGTATTTGAGAGGTATCGAGAATTTGTGAATCGGCCTCTATAAGCTGAGTCTTGATTTCTTTCAATTTTAGCCGGTGAGGGCGGTGATCTTTAAATTGCTTGACTTGAGTTGGTGCATCTATGACTTCAGATGCATCAGTAAGAATGAACAAATCGGCTGGTTTACATTTAGGTCTCTGGAACTTTTCCTTTTTGAAAAGCCCGATTTCTGTCAATGCATTAGATCGTTTCTTGATGATGGTATTGCCGCTACCAATACTCTTTTCACTTAGCCATTCCTGAAGTTCAGTTCTAGTGACATCAATAGCAGAGGTCTCCGGATCCATCGTATCTTCACGGGTAGAGCAGAGTTCAATTAATCCAAGCAGAAACTTTCGTTCTATCTTGGTGAGGCACTCGAGTTCACTATAAAGCTTCAGCTGGCCTAAGTGGCGCTGTCTAACTCGATAGACCGACCCTCCTGATTTTGCTTTTGCTGGCATTGCTCACCTAGTTATTGATGTTTAAAGCCTCTATCACCAGTAGTAACGAAGGTAGAACTGTGACTATTCTGCCAAAGAATAACTATTAGAGTCGTAGAGTTCAAGGAATTATGGGTGACCAAAGTAATTTCTAGTTATATGAATGCTTGTTCCGTTAGAAGTTGATCAAAATTTGTGCTTATTTTCTTTTTTAAATTAAAAAATACTTTGTGGCCAATATCTTCCTTAGTAGGTCTTTGAATAGAGCCAATATATAAAGTTTATAGATACTAGTTAGATATATAATACGACAAAGAAAAAACCCTTAAAAAACAATGAGTTAGACTGTGGATAACAAACAGTCACTACTTAAATTTGGAATGGTCACACTTTATATCTAATGGTCGCTACTTATAAATAAATAGTCACTCCGTAAATAGAGAAACAGTCACTACTTAACCAATCTATAGTCACTACTTGTAAAAGGTTTAGTCACTACTTAAAATGTCAAACGGTCACTACTTAACAGCCACTTTGGTCGCTACCTAAAAATAATTCTTATACATACGTATAAACAGTATCTTCACAAAATGCTAACAGTATTAGCACAGTAATATGCACAGATTTTATCGTTTGCATTTTGAGCTGTAGCAATGGTCTCTCCTTAAATCTTTTATAAATAGTTGCCCTATAGAAGTACTTTTACTCTGACCACAACAAGTCGCTAAGAGTAGGGTTGCCACCTACGCTAAAGGTCACTCCTTAAGGCTGTGGTCGCTACTATCAACCAGGGTCACTCCCTAAGTAGGATTGGTGACTGCACTAAAGGTCACTCCTTAAGGCTGTGGTCGCTACTATCAACCAAGGTCACTCCCTAAAGTAGGGTTGGTGCCCGTACTAAAGGTCACTCCTTAAGTAGGATTGGTGGCTGCACTAAAGGTCACTCCTTAAGTAGGGTTGGTGACTGCACTAAAGGTCACTCCTTAAGGCTGTGGTCGCTACTATCAACCAAGGTCACTCCCTAAAGTAGGGTTGGTGCCCGTACTAAAGGTCACTCCTTAAGTAGGATTGGTGGCTGCACTAAAGGTCACTCCTTAAGTAGGGTTGGTGACTGCACTAAAGGTCACTCCTTAAGGCTGTGGTCGCTACTATCAACCAAGGTCACTCCCTAAAGTAGGGTTGGTG